>JANXXF010000196.1 GCA_025350775.1 Actinomycetes bacterium | reverse complement strand
GGCCGCGGCGGCCTCGTCGGGGTCGGCTGCCTCGCGCTCGGCGACGAGCGGGATGCCGTACGCAGCGAGCAGCGTGCGGGCGGCGGCGGTCGGGAGCCAGAGATCCTTGCCGTACGAGAGCGCGTCACCGACGATGGCGCGGCCGCGGGCTCCGTCGACGCCCCCGAGCTGCGGCACCACGCCGGCGGGGCGTCGTAGCCAGGCGGCGCGTTCCGCGGCGCGGCCGAGGGCGCGTGCCGCCGACTCGGGGTAGGCGAAGGTGGCGATCGGGCGCGTGCCCTCCAGCAGCACGTGCGGGTTGCCGCCGGCCGAGATGATCGAGGCGAGAATCGGCTTGTCGTGGACGGGCAGGGTGTCGACGGCGCGTCGGATGCCGGCGGCAACCTCCTGCGCGCCCACGACGACCGGCGGCACGAAGAGGACTATCAGAGCATCGACGTTGGGGTCGCCGACGACGAGCGGGATGCACTGCTCGTAGGCAACCTCGGTGGCGGAGCCGAGCAGGTCGACCGGGTTGGCGACGCTAGCCTCGGCCGGGAGCAGCGCGTGCAGCTTCTCCTCCGTCTCTGTGGCGAGGCGGGGCAGCTCGAGGCCGGCCGCCTCGCAGGCGTCGGCGCAGAGGATGCCGAGGCCGCCCGCATTCGTCATCACGGCGACGCGGCGGCCCTGTAGCGGCGGCTGGCAGGAGAGCAGCGCGGCGATATCGACGAGCTCGCCGAGGGAGCGCGCGCGGATCACGCCCGCCTGGCGGAAGAGCGTATCGACGGCGGTGTCCGAGCTGGCCAGCGCCGCCGTGTGCGAGCTCGCCGCCCGCTGACCGGCGGCCGAGACGCCGGCCTTCATCGCCAACACCGGCTTGCGCCGCGCGACCCGCCGCGCGATCCGCCCGAACTTGCGCGGATTGCCGAACGACTCGAGGTACAGGAGCACGAGGGTCGTGTCGGGGTCGTCCTCCCACCACTCGAGCAAGTCGTTCGAGGAGACGTCCGCCTTGTTGCCGACCGAGGCGAAGCCGGAGAAGCCGAGCCCGCGGTTCGCGGCTGCCTCGAGCAGCGCCAGCCCGAGCGCGCCCGACTGCGAGCTGAACCCGATCGGGCCGGGCGGCAGCGAGCGCGGCGCGAAGGTCGCGTTGAGGCGTACCGCCGAGGAGGAGAGGCCGAGGCAGTTGGGGCCGATCAGGCGGGCGCCGTGCGCGCGCACCAGGGCGAGCAGCTCGCGCTGCCGCTCCGCGCCCTCGGCGCCGACCTCGGCGAACCCGGCCGAGATCACCACGAGCGCGTCGCAGCCGGTCTGGAGCGCCTCGCGGGCCTGCTCGAGGACAAGGCGGCCCGGCACGCAGACGACGGTGAGGTCGATCGGGTCGGGGATGTCGCGCACGGAGGCGTAGCCCTTGACGCCGGCCACCGGCTTGCCGTCGCGGTTGACCGGGTAGGTGGCGCCCGCAAAGTCGCCCTGCAGGATGTTGCGGAACAGCTCTCCGCCGATCGAGCCGCGCCGCGAGGACGCGCCCAGCACGGCCACCGAGCGCGGTCGGAAGAACGGCTCGAGTGATGCGGCGACGGCGACGTGGTCGCGCTGCTCGATCTGGGCGCGGTAGTCGGCGGTGGACGAGATCTCGAGGCGCACCTCGACGATGCCGCCCTCGAGGTGCCGCGACGTGCGGAAGCCGGCGTCGGCGAACACGCCGATCATCGCGCGGTTGTCGGGCAGCACTTCGGCGACGAAGGTCTCGATGCCGTCGGCGGCGGCGAGCTCGGCCAGCTGCTCGAGCAGCCGGGTGCCGACGCCGCGGCCCTGCAGCTCGTCGGCGACCGCGAAGGCGGCCTCGGCCGAAGAGGCGGCGCGCAGGCGGACGAAGCTCGCGAGGGCGACGATCCGCCCACCGCCCGCCGCATCGCCGCCGCTGCCTACGCCGCCGCCTGCGGGCGCCGGCAAGTCGCTGGCGAGCGTGCCGATGAGCGCGCCCGTCTCGTGCCAGTCGGGGTCGAGGAAGGGCGTGATCAGCCGTGGCGTGATGCGTGGAACGCCGTGGAAGCGCCGGTAGACGCTCTCCGGGGAGAGGTGCTCGAAGAAGGCGAGGACGGCAGCCTCGTCGGCACCGGTCGGTGGCCGCAGCCTGAGCGTCGTGCCGTCCCGCAGGATGACGTCGCGCTCCAGGTCCCCGGTGACCGCCATGGCGGAGAGTGTCGCAGACGATCTGCGGCGGCCGCCTCCGTACTTCCCCGATTGGCGCGCACCTCACGTTGCGCCGGCGGGCGGCCGCGATCCCTCCCGCCTCGCCGCCCCGGGGTAGGGATCCGGACCAGCCCGTAGCCCGGGTCGGCGTCGGCGCGGATGGCGGCAGCGCCTGGCCGGGCTAGCCTTGAAGGTGCAGACCTATGAAACGGGAAGGGAGCACACCATGAAGCGAATTCTCATCGCGACCGACGGGTCGGACGCTGCGCTCGAGGCGATCGACTTCGGGCTCGAGCTCGCCCACGAGCAGGGCTCCGAGGTGACGTTCGTGCACGTGACGGCCCCGGTTGCTTGGGCCGTGTACCCGTTCGGGCCGCTGGACGCGATTCCGGACGAGGCGCCCGTCGTCGAGGACGACGACGTTCTGCGTGTGGCGCTGGACAGGGCCGCCGCGAGCGGCGTCGTCGCGCACCCGGTCTCGATCCTCGGCAATCCGGTGCTCGAGCTGCCTGCGTATGCTGAGCGCATGGCTGCAGATCTGATCGTCATCGGCTCGCGCGGCCTCGGCGGCGTGACGAGCGCGTTGCTCGGGAGCGTCTCGAAGGGCGTTCTCAAGCACGCCAACCGTCCCGTCCTGATCGTCCGAGCGGCCCATGCGCATGTCCCTGCGTAGCCTCTCGCGGCGGACGAGGATTGCCTCCGCCGCGACCGTCGCTGTCCTCGCCTCCGCCGCGCTGATCGCGGCCAGTGCCACCGGCGCGCAGGGTGGCTCGTCCTCGTCGGCCGGCGCGGCAGTGGCCGCCGGCGACGTCAAGGGTGCTGCCGACACCATCAAGCTGCTCAAGGGCATCCCGCAGTCGGGAGCCTGGCTCGGCGCACCCGCGGCGGGCGTACAACTTGTCGTCTTCGCCGATCTGCAGTGCCCGTTCTGTGACAAGTTCGACACCACGATCATGCCCACGCTCATCCGTGAGTACGTGCGCCCGGGCAAAGTGCGCGTGTTCTTCAGCGGCATGGACTTCATCGGCTCCGACTCCAACCGCGGCCTCAAGGCCGCCGCCGCAGCTGCCGACCAGAACCGCCTCTGGCACGTCGTCAGCATCCTCTACGACAACCAGGGCGCCGAGAACAAGGGCTGGCTGTCCGACAAGCTGGTCGGCAACATCGCGAAGGCGCTGCCCGGCCTCGACACGAAGAAGTTCGACAAGACCCGTAAGGGTAAGTCCATCGACAAGCGGCTCGCCGACTGGAAGGCCCTCGCAACGAGCGCTGGCGTCACCAGCACGCCGACGTTCTTTGTCGGCACCAAGGGCAAGCTTGGCAGCCTCGCGATCACCGCGTTGAACCTCGATCAGTTCAGGTCGGCGCTCAACAAGATCATCAACGCTAGGTGAGCCTGCGCGGCATCCGGGCGGCGGTGGGCGTGTTCGCGCTCGCCGCCGCCGGGATCTCTGCCTACCTTGTCACCGTCCACTACTCGGGCGGGCCGATCGCGTGCTTCGCCGGCGGCGGCTGCGAGACGGTGCAGAACTCCGAGTACGCGCAGCTCGGCAGCATGCCGCTGAGCGTGCTCGGCCTCGCGGCGTACCTCGCGCTCGCGGCGACGGCGGCGTTCCGTGGCGAGCTGGCCGCCCTCGCAGGCTTCGCGCTCGGGCTGTCCGTCGGCATCGTCGCCGTCTACCTGATCGTCGTGCAGGCCGCCGTCCTCGACGCGATCTGCGTCTGGTGCCTGGCGAGCGACGTGATCGCGCTCGTGCTCGTCGTGCTCGGCGTGCTGCGGCTACGCGCCGAGCCCGCTGCGCCGGATCCCTTGTAGTGCGTTAGAGTCCTCGCGAACCGGGGTGTCCCGCTACAGCGCGGGGCTGAGATGACACCCGTTGAACCTGATCTGGCTCATACCAGCGAAGGGAGTGCACCATGTCCGAACAGGGACCTGCCTGGGGCATCGAGCCCGTCCCCGAGCGCCTGCGCGTGCTCGGCCTCGTAGATCAGCTGTTGCTCTGGGGAAACCTCTCCGTCTCGCTGCTCGTGATCGTCGCGGGCGCGCTCGTCGTGCCGGCGCTCTCACTTCCGTACGCGCTGCTGGCGATCGTCGTCGCCTCCGTCTCGGGCTGCGCAATGCTGGGCGTTGCGGCGGCGATCGGCGCCGACGGCCGGGTGCCGTCGATGGTGCTGCTGCGTTCGCCGCTCGGCCGCAGGGGATCGTGGCTGCCGACCGGCCTCAACGTCATCCAGTGCCTCGGCTGGGCCGTCTTCGAGCTGCTGATCATCGCGACGGCGGCCAGCGCCCTCTCGGACGAGTTGTTCGGCTGGCGTGGCAAGCCGGTCTGGACTGTCCTGTTCGGGGCGGTCGCGCTCGCGCTCGCCTTCCTCGGGCCGGTCGGCTTCGTGCGGCGGTACGTCCGCAAGGTCGCGATCTGGGCGGTCGCGGCGTCGCTCGGCTACCTCACCTGGTGGGCGATCGACAGGTCGCACCTGCAGGCGTTCTGGGCTGCCAAGGGGAAGGGCGGCTTCCCCAGCTTCTGGGCCGGCGTCGACCTGCTGCTGGCGAGCGTCATCTCCTGGACGCCGCTGGCGGCCGACTACTCACGCTTCTCGCGGACACGGCGGGCTGCCTTCTGGGGCGCAGGCATCGGCTATCTCGTGCCCGCAATCTGGCTGTTCGGCCTGGGCGCGCTGCTGCTGCTGGCCCGCAACATCTCGGACGCGGCGGCGATCCCGGCGGCCGTGGCCGCAGGTGGCGTCGTCAGCGTGCTCGCGCTCGTCGCGCTCACCGTGGACGAGTCCGACGAGGCGTTCGCCAACGTCTACTCGGGCGCCGTGTCGCTCCAGAACCTGCTCCCGCGGGTGCCGCAGCGGCTGCTCGTCACGGTCGTCACGGTCGTCGCGACGGTGGGCGCGCTCGTCATCGACCTCGGCAACTACATGACGTTCCTCTTCCTGCTCGGCTCCTTCTTCGTGCCACTGTTCGGAGTGCAACTCGCCGACTGGCTGCTCCACCGCGCCCGCTACGTGCGCGCCGATTTCTTCGAGGGGCCGGCCGTGCGCGTCGAGCAGATCGCCGCGTGGCTTGCCGGGTTCGCGCTCTACCAGTACCTGCTGCCGCAGGGGCCGAGCTGGTGGCTCGACCTGATCGGGCACACTGCCGGCCCGGTCGACTTCACCGCGTCGCTGCCGAGCTTCGCTGCCGCTTTCGGCATCGCTCTGGTTGCGGGGATCGCCGGGCGCTGGGTGCGGGGCGCGCGGACGGGGGCGGCAGGGGCGGCAGGGGCGGCAGGGGCGGGCGGCGCCGGCAGCAGCTAGCCGGCGATCAGCCCGGTCGTCCACATGACGACGATGCCGGCGAGGAACCCGCCGACCACCCAGCCGGAGCCGAGCCCACCGGGTGCGCGCCGGCGCAGATAGCGCCCGACCTCGACCACGACCTGCAGCGCGGCGCCCACGGCGAGCGAGAAGAAGAGGACGCCGAGGATGTCGTTGGCGAGGAAGCCGCCGATCCAGGCGCCCGCGATGGCCGGCGCCCCTGCCACCAGCGCCAGCGTCACGAGCCGGCCGGGCCCCACACGGCGGCCCTCCGCGATCGGGGTCGCGATGCCGAGCCCCTCGGTGATGTTGTGCACCATGAAGCCGACGATCAGGAACGTGCCGAGCGTCAGCTCGCCGAGCGCGAACGACGACCCGATCGCGAGCCCTTCGCCGAGGTTGTGCATGCCGATGCCGATCGCGATCATCAGCGCGAGCGCCGGCCCGGAGAGCACGTCGCCCGCCTGCGCCGGCCCGTCTTCCGGCCCGCCATCGCCCGCCTGGCCGCGTCGTGACAGGCGGTGCGACAGCCACGTCAGGCCGAGGTAGCTGAGCGCCACGCCGAGCACGACGAGGCCGACCCCGCCGAAGCCGGCCGGCACCGCCGCCTGGAGCTTCAATGCCCCGTCGAGCGCATCGAAGGCGAGGAAGGTCAGCAGTCCGCCGGTGAGCGCCATGAACGCCGCCAGCCAGCGCGCGTTGGCATGGCGGAGCGAGGGCAGCCAGGCCAGGCCGAGCGCGACCGGGACGATGCCGACGAGGAAGCCGATCAGCCCGTAGCCGAGGAAGCTGCGCCCGGACGGCCGCGACGTCTTGACGGCAGCGGCGACGGCGTGCACCGTCTCGATGCCGGTAGACGAGGTGATGCCGAACGCGATCGGGTCGTCCGCGACCCAGTGGTACGGGATCACGATCGTGCTGGAGCCGAGCCGCCGCAGCGTCGTCGGCCCGTCGAGCCGGAACGGCACGATCGCGTCGTCCACCGTCACCAGCGCGACGGTCAGCCGCTCGCGCTGCGGATTCGTCACGCGCAGCCGGATCTCGCCGTCCGCGAACTCGACCCTGCGGACGGCGAAGGTGTCGGCCGGCGGCGGGTTCGTCCCGACGAGGTCGACGAGCGAGCCGCCCGCCGAGACGAAGATCGAGACGGCGGCGACCAGCGTGATCAGCGGGACGAGCGCCCACAGCCGCCAGAGGGTGCGCCGTTGCCCGCTCACTCGCTCACGTCGAAGTAGCCCATCCAGCCGAGCTCGGTGAACTCCGTCACATGCGCGTGAAACATGAACAGCCCCGGGTGCGTGAACTCGATCTCGAGAATCCCGCGCTGCCCCTGGCAGAGCATCACGGTGTCGGTGTACTCGTAGGTGTTGCCCGTCCCGGTGGGGTAGTAGCGGAACATCTCGCCGTGCAGGTGGAACGAGTTGATCAGGTCGAACTCGGTGAGGTTCGCGAGGTAGATGCGGACGAGCTCGCCGCGGCGCACCTTGATCGGGTACTTCGCATAGAGGAAGGCAGGCCCGTTGACGGCGTAGATGTTGTTGGCGCCGTCACCGTCGGTGTCGTAGCCGTGCATCACCATCACGAGCTCGTGCGCCGGTGGGCGCGGCGTGGGCGGGTCGATGATGAAGGCGCCGTAGAGGCCCTTGTGGATGTGCTTCTTGAGTGGCGCCGAGTGGCAGTGGTAGAGGTGCATGCCGTACGGCTTCGCTGGGAATTCGTACGTGAAGCTGCCGCCGGGATCGACGATCTGGAAGACGCCATCCATGTTTGCCGGGTGGATGCCGTGGAAGTGGATCGTGTGGGGATGCGAGCCTGCGTTGCGGAAGTTCACACGCAGGAGGTCGTCCTCGGTGGCGCGGATGATCGGCCCCGGTACCGTGCCGTTGTACGTCCACGCCGAGAAGGTGACGCCGTTGACGACCTCGAGGTCACGGTCGACGGCGACGATGTTGTACTCCCGGACGCGGCCGGGCTGGTGGGGGAGGGCGGCCGGCGGGAACAGGAGTTCGTCGTGCTCATGCGGCCCGGCGGGAGAGGGGACGCTCGGCCCGATCATCGAGGCGTGGCCGGGGTACGCCGACCAGTGCCCGGTCGAGGCGTCGGCTGCCGTCGCCGGGGCGCTCATGTCGCCCATGTCATGGCCGGCGCTCCCGGGCTCGCTGTCGGCGCGCGCGCCCGCCGCGCCGACGCCCGTGAGACCAGCCAGCGGCGCCGTTGCGACCATCAGCGGCGCGGCCCTGACGAGAAACTGGCGCCTGCTGAGCTTGCGCTTCACGCCGACAGCATACATTAGGCGTGTCTAAAACGTGATCTCGCGTCGGCTATCCTTCCAGCCCATGCGCCCCGAGCTCCTCTCCGATGCGATCCAGGACTACCTCAAGGAGATCTACAAGCTTGCGGGCGAAGTCGACCGCGTGACGACCAACGCGGTCGCACGGCGGATGGGCGTCTCGGCGCCATCCGTGACGTCGATGCTGAAGAAGCTCGCCGCGCTCGGGCTCGTCGTCCACGAGCCGTACCGCGGCGCGACGCTCACCGCTGGCGGCGAGCAGATCGCCGTCGAGATCGTCCGCCACCACCGACTGCTCGAGCTCTACCTCATGCAGACCCTCGGCATGTCGATCGAGCACGTGCACGCCGAGGCCGACCGACTCGAGCATGCCCTCTCCGAGGAGCTCGAGGCGCGTATCGACGCGGCGCTCGGCTTCCCCACCCACGATCCGCACGGCGACCCGATCCCGGACGCGGAGCTGCGTATCGACCAGCCGTCGCTGCGCGCCCTCGACGCCCTGCGGCCGGGCGAGCGCGCGACGATCCGCCGCGTGCCCGACGACGCCGACGCTTTGCGCCTGCTCAGCGGGCTCGACCTGCTGCCCGGCTCCGAGGTCGAGTTGCGCGAGAGCGCGGCGGCTGACGACGTGCTGATGGTCGCCTCCGGTGGCGTCGAGCACGCGATCGAGCGTGAGCTGGCCGGCCGCATCGGCGTCTCCTAGAGGGTCTGCCTTCCCGGCCGGCCCCGTGATCGCGAGAATGACACTGTGAAGCCGGTTGGTGTCATCGGCAATCTCGCTCGCGATCTGTTTCCGGGTGCGCCGCCGCGCCCGGGCGGCGGGCCGATCTACGCTGCACAGGCGCTGCGAGCGCTCGGGCGACCCGGCGCGATCGCGTGCAAGTGCAGCGCGGCCGACCGGCCCGAGCTGCTGCCGCGCGTCGCCGCGCTCGGCCTGCCCGTGCGCTGCATGGCCGGCCGCGCGACCGCGACCTTCTCGTTCGCTTACTCCGGTGAGGAGCGCACGATGGGTGTCGAGGTGATCGGCGATCCCTGGACGACCGACGAGGCGGCCGGTTGGGTCGCCCGCGCGCTCGACCGGGTCGAGTGGGTGCATGTGGCGCCGCTGCTGCGCTCCGACTTCCCCGCCGAGACGCTCGAGCGGCTAGCCCGCGGCCGGCGCCTGCTGCTGGACGGCCAGGGGCTCGTGCGCGTCCCCGAGCTCGGCCCGTTGCGCCTCGACAACGACTACGACCCCGACGTCCTGCGCTCGGTGGCGATCCTCAAGCTCTCGGAGGAGGAGGCGGTCGTGCTTGTCGGCGAGGAGCTCGAGCCATCGGCGCTGATGGCGCTGGGCGTCCGCGAGGTGATCGTCACGCTCGGCTCGCGCGGCTCGCTGCTCGTGGCCGAGGGCCGGGCCGAGCGCGTGCCTGCCACACCGCTCCGCGGCAGCGTCGACCCGACAGGCGCCGGCGACGCGTTCGCGGTCTCGTACCTGGCGGCGCGCAGCAGCGGCCAGTCGCCGGCGGCGGCGGCACGACGTGCCTCCACGGTCGTCGCCGGGCTGCTGTCGGGTCGCGCCGGGTGAAGGCGTGGTGCCGCACCGCGCTCGGTGATGTCGAGGTCGACCTCGACGCCGAGGAGGCGGTGCTGCTGGACGAAACGGCCGGCTGGGTCGCCGCGGCGGAGCCGGCGACCGGGCTGCCGCGTGTCGTCGCTGCCGCGGCCGCCGGCTCCACGGTCGTCGCGCTCGTCGCAGCGAAGCCGCCGCTGCTCGTCTCGCACGACGCCGGCCGCACCTGGCGCGGCTCCGGGTACGGCCTGCCGGCCGGCCGGACGGTTGCGATCTCGGGCGACAGCCCCGATGTCGTCCTCTACGCCACGCCGACCCGGCTCTACCTCTCGCGCGACGGCGGCCGCTTCTGGCGCTTGCTGGCGCCCGAATTGCCCGAGATCATCGCGCTCGGCTTCTTCGACGAGGACCTGGCGGCGGGCCCGCCGGACTAGGCGCTCGCTCTAGAGCAGGAACTCGCCGCGCGCGACGATCACGGCGGAGCCGCCGACCTGGATTGCCTGGACGTCACCGGCGTTGCCCTCGGCCCGGGCGTAGAGCGTCGACGGCCGGCCGATCTCGGCGCCCTGGCTGATCTCGATCTCCTGGCCGAACGGGATGCGGCCGTGGCGGCTGAGGTGCAGTGCGAGCGGGCCGGCAGCGGAGCCGGTGGCGGCATCCTCGTCGACGCCCTTGCCGGGCACGAACATGCGTAGCTTCCACTGCGTGCCCGAGCCGGCGAAGCAGTTGACGCCCACGATGTGCGTTGCCTCGTGTGCGGCCAGCCGCCCCAGGTCGGGGCGCAGCGCCGCCACCTCGGCCTCCGAGCCGAGCGCGAAGAAGACGTGCCCGATGCCGTTGTCGTACACCTCGACGGGCAGCTCCGAGCGCTTGATGCCGAGCGCTGCGAGCGTCTCGGCCTCGGCCGTGAACGGCGAGATCGTGGGGATCGGCTGGCGCATCCAGCCGAAGATCACGCGGGCGCCGTCGCGGTCGAGGACGACCGGCACGATGCCCATCCCGGTCTCCAGGCGCACCTCGACCGCCTGCAGCGCGACGCCCAGCACGAATGCCGTGCCCAGGATCGGGTGCCCGGCGAACGGGAGCTCGACGTCGGGCGTGAAGATGCGGATGAAGACGTGGCCGTCGGCCTTCGGCGGATAGACGAAGACGGTCTCCGAGAAGCCCAGCTCCTTGGCGAGCGGCTGCAGCAGTGCCTCGGGGATGCCGCGCGCATCGGTGAAGACGGCAAGCTGGTTGCCCTGCAGCGGCTGCGTCGTGAAGACGTCGGTGATGGTGTAGCGGAAGCGTTTCACCCTGACAACCTACTGCGCGGTGAAGCCGCCGTCAGCCATCAGCGACGAGCCCGTGACGAACGAGGCGGCGTCCGAGCAGAGCCAGACGATCGCCTCGGCGATCTCGTCGGCCTCGCCGAGGCGCCGCAGCGCGTGCAGGCCGGCCAGCGCCTCGTAGACGTCGTCACCCACGATGGCGCGGCCACGGCGGGCCATCGGCGTCTCGACGAAGCCGGGGCACACGGCGTTGACGCGCACGCCCAGCGGTGACGCTTCCAGCGCCGCCGTCTTCGTCAGCCCGATCACGCCGTGCTTGGCGGCGTTGTAGCCGGCGGCGTTCGGGAACGCGACGACCCCGAGCACCGAGGCGACGTTGACGATCGAGCCGGAGCCCTGCGACAGCATCACGGCAAGCTCGTGCTTGAGCGAGAGGAAGACGCCGCTCAGGTTGACGGCAATCGTCCGCTGCCAGTCCTCCTCGGGCAGTTCGTGGATGGGCAGGAGGACGCCCTCGATGCCGGCGTTGTTGACGGCGCAGTCGAGCCGCCCGTACGCGCGGACGGTGGCCGCAACGGCGGCCTCGACGTCGGCGGAGCGCGCTACGTCGCAGCGCACCGCGAACGCCTCGCCGCCCGCCGCGCGCACCAGCGCGCAGGTCTCCTCGCCGCCGTCCAGGTCGACGTCGGCCACGACGACGCGCGCGCCCTCGGCCGCCAGCGCGACGGCCGTCGCCCTTCCGATCCCGCTGCCCGCCCCTGTCACGAGCGCCGACTTGCCCTGCACGCGTCCGGTCATGCCACCGACTCTAAACGTGTGACTACTATCCTGCGTTCGTGCGCCTGTACCTCGTCCGCCACGCCGAGGCCGCCGCTGGCAGCCCCGACGAGCTGCGCCCCCTGACCGAGGCGGGCCGCCGCGCGGCCCGGGAGCTCGGCAGCCGTCTCGCCGGCGAGGGCCCGGTGGACGCCGTCGTCACGAGCCCGTTGCTGCGCGCCCGCCAGACCGGGGCTGCGATTGCGCTCGTGGCGGGCGCCGGCGCAGCGGCCGTCGACGAGGGCCTGGCGCCCGGCGCGACCCCCGAGTCGCTACTCGCCGCCGTGCTCGGCCGCGGCGAGCGCGTCGTCGCCGTCGCCCACCAGCCCGACTGCTCGCGCCTCGCCGCCGCCTTCACCGGCGAGGAGCTGGAGTTTGCCCCTGGCGCGATGGTCGCCATCGAGATCGCTGCCACGGCTTGAGCGAAATCGCGGTCAGCGTTACCGGCCTGCGCAAGGCGTACGGCCCGCACGAGGCCCTGCGCGGCATCGACCTCGAGATCCGCGTGGGCGAGGTGCTCGGCCTGCTCGGCCCGAACGGCGCCGGCAAGACCACCACCGTCGAGATCCTCGAGGGCTACCGCAAGCGCGACGCCGGTGAGGTCAGCGTCCTCGGCGAGGATCCCGAGCACGCGAGCCGCGCCTGGCGCGAGCAGATCGGCGTCGTCCTGCAGAGCTCGTCGCTGTACGCGAACCTCCAGGTCGCCGAGATCCTGCACCTCTTCGCCGGGTACTACGCGCGGCCGCGCGACGTCGACGAGGTGATCGCGCTGGTTGGGCTGGAGGAGAAGCGCAAGGCGCGCATCCGGACGCTCTCGGGCGGACAGAAGCGCCGCGTCGACCTCGGTCTCGCGCTCGTCGGCGACCCGGAGCTCGTGTTCCTCGACGAGCCGACCACGGGCTTCGACCCGGCCGCCCGTCGCCAGGCCTGGGAGATGATTCGCGGCCTGCGCCGGCTGGGCAAGACGATCCTGCTGACGACGCACTACATGGAGGAGGCGCAGCAGCTCTGCGACCGGCTCGTCGTGCTGCGCGACGGCCAGATCGTCTCGGAGGGCACCCCGGCCGAGCTGACCGCCGGCGCCGGCGAGGCCGAGATCCGCTACCGCCAGGACGGCGAGCTCGTTACCGTGCGCACCGCCGAGCCGACCCGCATCCTGCACGAGCTGACGGCCGCCGCCGTCGCCGAGGGCCGCGAGCTCGACGGCATCGAGGTGCGCCGGCCCACGCTCGAGGACGTCTACCTCTCGCTCACCGGCGACGAGGACGTGGAGCACGCGTGAGCGACCTTCGGCTCTTCCTCCACGAGCTCCGCGGCGAGCAGCTGCTGTTCTGGCGCACCCGCGAGGCGGCGATCTTCACCTTCCTCTTCCCGATCCTGCTGTTCCTGCTGCTCGGCGCGGTGTACACGGGCACGATCAACGGCGCACCGGCGGGCCGCTACCTGCTGTCAGGCCTGCTCGGCTACGGCGCCGGCACCACCGCCTTCGCGGGGCTGGCGATCACGCTCGTCGTGCGCCGCGAGAACGGGGTGCTCAAGCGGCTGCGCGCGACGCCGCTGCCGCCGCTGGTGTACCTCCTCGCGCTGCTCACCTCGACGCTGATCGTGTTCGCGCTGGAGGCGGTCGTGATGATCGCGCTCGCCCGCGGACTCTTCCACGTCGGGGTGCCGGACGCGCTCGGCTCGCTCGTGCTCGAGGTGCTGCTCGGCGTCATCTGCTTCGCGGCGCTCGGGGTCGGCGTCACGGGCGCGATCCGCTCGTCCGAGGGGTCGAGCGGGATCCTCAACATCATCCTGCTGCCGATGGCGTTCCTCTCCGGCTCGTTCGGGCCGACGCACAGCTACCCGCACTTCCTGCGGGTCATCGCCGACGTGCTGCCGCTCACCTACTTCCTCAAGCTCGTCAAGGCGACGGTCGTCTCGGGCGATGCGATCTGGGCGCACCCGGGCGCCATCGGCGTCGTCCTCGCGTGGGGTGCGATCGGCGCGGTCGCGGCACTGCGCTGGTTCCGCTGGGAGCCGCGCTCGGCGTAAGCTGCGGGCGCTGCCGCGCGACGTCGCCTTCGGGCTCGGCGACCCGAAGCGCCCCGGCGGCAGCTACGTCGCTCCCGACGACCCCAATCTCGGCATCAATCGGTTCCACTTCCGTAGCTCGCCGGCCGGCCTGAGCCGCCGCCGGGCCTTCTCGGCGCGGCCGGCAGGCGGGCTCTCTCGGGGTGCCGTCGGCGAACTTACCGTTGAGGGGCCTCTGGAGGGTAAGTTCGCCGATCCCCCTCCGGGACAGACGCCTTCCCGGCCGCGCCCCGCGCCGGATAGCAGCCAAACCGGCGGGCGTCAGCGGCGCAGCTGTGCCGCCGCCCCTGCCTTCGCCATCTTCAGCGCGAAGCCGACGGCGGAGCGGCCGAGCCTCTGCGCGCCCTCCAGCGTCTCCTCGAGCGCGCCGACGAACCAGTCGAGGTCGTCCGCGGAGAACACGAGCGGCGGCAGCACCTTGATGACGTTGACGTTGTGGCCGGCCACCTGCGTCATCACCCGGTGCTCCTGGAACAGCGGCACCACTACGAGCTGCGAGAAGAGGCCGCGCTGCGCCTTCTCGACGAGCTGCCAGGCAAGCCGGCCGCTCTCCGGCTCGCCGAACTCGATCGCCCACATCAGCCCCAGCCCGCGCACCGCTTTGACCACGTCGAAGCGGTCGACGAGCGGCTGTGTGCGCGCCAGCAGCTCCGCGCCCAGCGCGGCCGAGTGCGCCACGAGCTGCTGCTGCTCCAGCTCGTGCAGCGTCGCCAGGCCAGCGGCCATTGCGAGGTCACCGGGCGCGAACGTGGAGCCGTGCGCGAGCGCGTTCTCGAGCGAGTCGAACACGGCGTCGAAGACGCGGTCGCTCAGCAGCAGCGCCCCCGACGGCACGTACCCGCCCGAGAGCGACTTGGCGATGGGGATCAGGTCGGGCTCGAGGCCCCAGTGCTCCAGCGCGAACATCTTCCCGGTGCGCCCGAAGCCCGTCTGCACCTCGTCGACGCAGAAGAGCGTTCCGTAGCGGCGGCACAGCGCCTGGACGCCCTCGAGGTAGCCCGCGGGCGGCAGGTTCAGGCCCTTGCCCTGGATCGGCTCGAGCATGACGAGCGCGACATCTTCGCTGCGCAGCTCGCGCTCGACCGCGTCGAGATCGCCCCAGGGGACGCGCGTGAAGCCGGGCAGCAGCGGCTGGAAGCGGGAGGAGAACTCACCGGCGGAGGTCGCCGACAGTGACCCGAGCGTGAGCCCGTGGAAGGCGTGGTCGGCGGTGACGACGCGGGCGCGGCCGGTGGCGGCGCGGCCGAGCTTGATCGCCGACTCGACCGCCTCGGTACCGCTCGACGTGAACAGCACCTTGCCGACGCTCGGCGGCGCGAGGGCCAGCAGCCGCTCGGCCAGGATCGCCGGCAGCGTCGTCACGCCGAGCTGCACGCGGCCGGGCAGGTCGAGCTCCAGCGCCTGCTCGAGCACGGCGCGTACGCGCGGGTTGTTGCGCCCGACGTTGAACATGCCGAACCCGCCGAGCATGTCGAGGTAGCGCTCGCCCTGGCTGTCGAAGAAATAGGCGCCCTCCGCGCGCGACCAGCTGCGGTCGAAGCCGATCGTCCGCAGCAGCCGGACGAACTGCGGGTTGATCGACCGCGCGTGACTGTCGAGGGTGCTCCCGGCACGCGCCGCGAGGAGCTCCCGCAGGTCGAGCTCGGCCATGGGGCGCAGGTTACCGGCCGGGACTGCCGAGGCGCCGCTCGAGTGCCCGCATCACGCCGGCCACCTGGTGCTCGCCGATCGGCTTGAGCGCGCCGTCGCCGAGCCGGCCGAGCAGGCCCGACAGGGTCACGTGCGCGCTGTAGTGCATCAGCGTGCCGCCGCTGCCGGTCGGCTCCAGGTCGAACGCGGTATCCACCTGCACCGACCCGCCGAACGTCTTGCCCTTCGCCAGCAGCCGCGCCCGCGACGGGTCGATGCGCTCGACCAGCTCGAAGGTGAACGCCACCTTCGGGCCGACGGGCAGGCGCACGTTGCCCCGCCAGTGGTTCGGCGACTCGACGTGGAAGTCGTGCACGCCCGGCAGCGTCGAGGCGATCAGCTCGGGGTCGACGAGCGCCGCGAACACCGTCTCCGGTGGCGCCGCAAAGGTGCATGAGCCGTCGATCTGCACTTCTGACAGGGTACGCGCTCGGCACGTGTCGAGCGGTGGTGGCCAGCTTTTGTGTTTCGCGTTACACTGCCGTTGCCGCGTCCGTCGGGGGGCCGCAGCCCTGCGGACGCGGCTTATCTCTGGTCCGGGCGAGGCTGCCCCGCGCGCCGTTGCCGAGCCTGCTGGCGTTCGCGGGCACGAGGCAGCCGGTCGCGAAGACCAGTGGGCGGCCCGGGGGGCGCCTCGTGAATAAGGTTTAACTATCTAAACCTTCTTAGCGTGGGGAGTTAGCAAGGGATGCCTGGGATGGTCAACCGTGTTTCCCTCACCCGCGGACGGCTGGCAGTCCGGTTTTCTTACTAAGGTTTAATCTGCTATTCCTTCTTATGCACAGTCGATACGGAGGGATCGGACGCAATGAGAGGCACGCTCGTTCGCGCAACGTGGCAGTACGACCCGGCCCTGTACGCGCCGCCGCGGTACCAACGAGCGTGCAGTTACGACGCGTTCGTCCCGCATACGCTCGAGACGGTCCCGCCCGTCGACCTGCGGCTCGCGGGGACGGTGTCCGCCGCCGAGGCTGCGATCAGACGGCTGAACGCCGACGCGCTGCCCGCTCTCCGGCCCCTCGCCCGTCTGCTGCTGCGCACGGAGGCGATCGCGTCGTCGAAGGTCGAGGGGATGCAGGTCGATGCCCGCTCGCTCGCGCGAGCAGAGGCGCGCGCCGATCTCGGGCAGGCCATCGGAAGTGACACCGCCGAGATCCTCGCCAACATCGACGCGATGCAACTGGCCGTCGACGAGGCTGCGGCCGTAGCCATCCTGAGCAGCGAGGACATCGTCGGGATCCACCGGGTGCTCCTTGCAGCGGCACCGAACCGCGCAGCCATCGCCGGCGTCGTCCGCTCGAGCCAGAACTGGATCGGTGGCAACGACTACAACCCGTGCGGCGCCGCGTTCGTCCCACCGCCGGCTGGCGAGGTCGGGCGGCTCCTCGGGGATCTCATCGAGTTCGTGAACGACGATTCGCTACCGGCGCTCGCCCAGGCGGCCTACGCCCATGCCCAGTTCGAGACGATCCACCCGTTCGGCGACGGCAACGGCCGCACCGGCCGCGCCCTCGTGCAGGTGATTCTGCGCCGACGGGGCATCGCACCGGCCTACGTTCCCCCGATCAGCGTCGTGCTCGCAGCGCACCGGGACAGGTACATCGGCGGCCTCACGGCATTCCGGGACGGCCGTGAGGGCGAGTGGCTCGAAACGTTCGCCGTCGCTGCCGCGCGATCCGCGGATCTTGCCGTCGCGTATCTCGAACAGGTCAGGGCGCTCCAGGCACGGTGGCGCGAGCAGGCTGCAGCCGTGGTCAAGCGCTCGGACGCAGCAGCGTGGCTGCTGATCGACGAGCTTCCCGGCCATCCCGTGATCACGACGGCGGTGGCGGCGGCTCTGACCGGCAGATCGAAGCCCCAGGTGCAGGCGGCGATCGACCAGCTCGTCGCAGTCGGCGCGCTCGAGCCGCTCAGCAGCGCACGGCGGAACCGCCTGTGGGAGGCGGTCGGACTGCTCGACCTCCTGGCCGGTCTCGACGCCTCGCGGCCCCAGCGCTAGCCGGAGTGAGCACCGGCGGCGTGGGAGCCGCCACGGCTGCCGGGCTACACTCGACCCGACAGAAGTCCCGCTCGCGGGGCTCTTCGCCCCCGTAGCTCAGTGGATAGAGCAGCGGTTTCCTAAACCGCGTGCGGCCGTTCGATCCGGCCCGGGGGCATACCGCATGGTTGAGCGGAAAACCGCATCGTGCAGCGTTTTCGCGATGGCCTGCCGCCTGGGGTGAATCCCGCTGGAACCCGCCTGAATCCGCTGGAGCCGGGCGACGACTGGCGCAAGAACTGGCGCATCGGTGGGGCCACGGCGATCTGGCTACTCCCCCTCGCCTGCGCTCCGAACCGTCGAGAACAGATGTGAGTAACGCGACATAAGCGCGTTCAGTTCGTCGAGCACGTCACCGGTGAGCACAAGGCTGATCGTGCTGGCGTATGTCCAGAATCCGAAGCGGAGCGCCGACCTGGGGACCGCCACACTCGCGGTGGTCCGCGCGCTCGA
>JANXXF010000385.1 GCA_025350775.1 Actinomycetes bacterium | reverse complement strand
CCGCCGTCAAGTTCTACGAGCTACGGGACAACCTCATAGCCCTGGCTCACCACCCCTTCTGTACTGTGTGCACAGTAGTTCACTTTTTGTACCTAGTACGCATCACGAGCCCAGGAAGAGGTGACTGCACGAGTGAGCGCCATGCTGCTCGTCCCGATCGAAGACATCGTCGTCTTCCCCCACATGACCGTGACCCTGACCGTCGAGGTCGGCGACGAGGAGCAGGTGCTGCTCATGCCGCGTCACGACAACGAGTACGCGAAGGTCGGCACCGTCGCGCAGGTCGTCGAGAAGGTGCGCCTGCCCGGCGGCGCCGTCGCCGTCCAGCTGACCGGCCTCTACCGCGGCGTCGCCGGCGCCGCCGAGACCGACGCCCTCGGCCGGCTGCGCGTCGCGGTCGAGGAGCGCCCCGACCCGACCGAGCTCGACGGCAAGCTCCGCGAGCTGATCACCGAGTACCGCGGCACCGTCGAGGAGATCCTCGAGCTGCGCGGCGACGACGGGCGCATCCAGGCGTTCGTCCGCTCGATCACCGAGCCGGGCGCCCTCGCCGACACCGTCGGCTATGCCCCCGACTTCTCGTTCGAGCAGAAGGTGCGCGTGCTCGAGGCGCTCGACCTGAAGGAGCGCTTCGCGCTGGCCATCGAGCTGCAGCGTGAGCGGATGGCCGAGCTGCAGGTGCGCCACCGGATCCACGAGGACATGGAGTCGGGCCAGCAGAAGCAGCAGCGCGACTACATCCTGCGCAAGCAGCTGGAGTCGATCCGCAAGGAGCTCGGCGACGACGAGGGGTCGGTCGCGGAGGAGTACCGTGCGAAGATCGCCGAGGCCGGCATGCCGGATTCGGTCGTCGAGCAGGCCGAGCGCGAGCTGAAGCGGCTCGAGCGGATGGGCGACCAGAACGCCGAGGCGCAGGTCATCCGCACCTACCTCGACTGGCTGATCTCCGTGCCCTGGTCGAAGCGGTCGGAGGACGTCCTCGACCCGGTGAACGCGCGGGCCGTGCTCGACGCCGACCACGCCGGCCTCGAGGACGTCAAGGATCGCATCGTCGAGTTCCTCGCCGTGCGCAAGCTGCGCGAGGAGCGCGGCATCAAGGCGGACAAGAAGGCGGGCGCGATCCTGACGCTGATCGGGCCGCCCGGCACCGGCAAGACGTCGATCGGCGAATCGGTGGCGCGGGCCCTGGGGCGCGAGTTCGTGCGCATGTCGCTGGGCGGCATCCGCGACGAGTCCGAGATCCGCGGCCACCGCCGCACCTACGTCGGCGCCCTGCCGGGCCGGCTCGTCCGCGCCCTGCGCGACGCCGGGACGATGAATCCGGTGATCCTGCTGGACGAGGTCGACAAGCTCGGCGCAGATTGGCGCGGCGACCCCTCGTCGGCGCTGCTCGAGGTGCTCGACCCGGCGCAGAACCACTCGTTCCGCGACCACTACCTCGATGTCGAGCTCGATCTCTCCGACGTGTTCTTCATCGCCACGGCGAACATGGCCGACGGGATCCCCGGGCCGCTGCTCGACCGCATGGAGGTGATCGCATTCGACGGCTACACCGTGGACGAGAAGGTCGCGATTGCCAGGGACTACCTCTTCCCGCGCCAGCGGGAGCGTAACGGCCTGCTTGACGGCGAGGTCACCGTCAGCGAGGAGATCCTGCGCACGGTCGTCGCCGAGTACACCCGTGAGGCCGGCGTGCGTCAGCTCGAGCGGGAGATCGGCAAGGTGCTGCGCAAGACCGCGACCGGCGTCGTCGCCGCGAAGCTGACGCCACCCGTGCCGATCGACTTGCCCGTGCTACGCGACGCGCTCGGACGGCAGAAGTTCTTCCAGGAGGCGGCCGAGCGGACAGCCACCCCGGGCGTCGCGACCGGCCTCGCCGTAACCGGCGTCGGCGGCGACGTGCTGTTCATCGAGGCGATGCGGATGAAGGGCACCGAGAGCCTCGTCCTGACCGGGCAGCTCGGCGACGTGATGAAGGAGTCGGCGCGGATCGCCCTCTCGTGGGTGCGCGCCCATGCCGGCGAGCTGGGCATCGACGAGTCGGCCTTCGATGAGACGACGTTCCACGTGCACGTGCCCGCGGGCGCGATCCCCAAGGACGGCCCGAGCGCGGGCGTCACGATGACCACGGCGCTCGTCTCGCTGCTGACCGGGCGGCCGGTGAAGCACACGGTCGGCATGACCGGCGAGGTGACGCTGCAGGGCCGCGTGCTGCCGATCGGCGGGCTCAAGCAGAAGGCGCTCGCGGCGTACGCGGCGGGGCTCACCGACGTGATCGTGCCCGAGCGCAATCGCGGCGACATCGACGAGGTGCCCCAGGAGGTGCGCGATGTCCTGCGCTTCCACCCGGTGATGAGCCTCCACGAGGTGCTCGAGCTGGCGCTGGAGCCGGCGGCGACGCAGACGGCGCCCGCCCGGAAGCCGGATGTCGCCACGCTGCCGTAAGTGCCCGCCGGTGCCCGAGCAGGTTCGCGTAGCGGCGGATCTGCTCGGCAGCCGGTGGACGCTGACGATCGTCTATGCGGCCCACACCGGCGCGACACGCTTCAACGAGCTGAAGGCCGCGGTCGGCCCGATCCCGCCACGGACGCTGGTGACACGGCTCGCCGAGCTGGAGGCGGCCGGCATCGTCGAGCGCGTGGTGGTCGACGCGCGGCCGCCGCAGGTCGAGTACCGCCTCACCGACGAGGGGCACAAGCTGGAGGGGCTGCTCGCGGCGCTCTCGGCGTTCGCTGCACGGCAGGGGTGCGCTTCGGCGCGCACATGATCGAGGCGCGCACGCGCCGCGTCGTCGCCGGGGCCATTGCCGCCACACTCTTGGCTGCCGCCGCCGTCCTCTCGTCCGCGGCTTCCGCCGCCAGCGCGCGCACAAGCGTCGTCGCCGGGGCGCCGTGCACGACAGGCGGGCTCTCAGGACGGTTCGTCGTCGTGCCTGGCAGCGCCGGCGCCGGCAACATCGTGTACGCGCTGCAGGTGCGCAACCGGTCGGGTCACGTGTGCTCGGTGAGCGGGCTGCCGCGCCTGCAACTGCTCGACGCGAACGGACGCACGCTGCCGACACGCGTCGAGCCTGCGTTTCGCGGCGCTGGCGCCGCGGTGATCGTACGCCTGGCGCCGGGGGCCTCCGCATGGGCCTCCGCCCGCTTCACGCCCGACGTCCCCGGTCCCGGGGAGCAGACCCGTGGGCAGTGCGAACCGAAAGCGTTCAGGTTGCGCGTGACGGTGGGGCCGGGCGCC
>JANXXF010000306.1 GCA_025350775.1 Actinomycetes bacterium | reverse complement strand
CCGACCACCAGCTCGTCGCCGGCGAGGGTCGCCGAGTCGGGGAAGAGGGAGAGGGAGCGGGCCGTCGTCACGACGGGAAGGGTACGGGTCGGGCCGGGAGGTACACTGCGGCCCTACGCGCCCAGTCGGGCTCGCGCCGCGCGAATCGCAGCCGCCGCGCCACCAGGTCCCGGCGCCGGTCGCGCCCGCCCCACGGGCGCCACGTATGACCCGTCGCGCACCGCGCCCGCCACTATCTCGTGCGCGTCGCGGAATGGCGCTCCTGCCTCGACCAGGGCCTCGGCGGCGTCGGTCGCCAGCAGCAGCGGGTCGGCCGCGGCAACCGCCATGCGCTCGCGCTGCAGTTCCAGTCCGTGGATCATCACGCCGAGCGCCGCCACGGTGAGCCGCAGGTCCTTGCGCGCCGCGAACACGCCGGGCTTGTCGTCCTGCAGGTCGCGGTTGTAGGTGAGCGGCAGGCCCTTCACCAGGGCCAGCAGCCCGACCAGCCGGCCGAGCGCCGTGCCCGCCTTGCCGCGCGCCAGCTCGGCGACGTCGGGGTTGAGCTTCTGCGGCATCATCGACGAGCCGGTCGCCGCCGTGTGCGCCAGGTGGATGAAGCCGAACTCCGAGGTCGCCCACAGGATCAGCTCCTCGCCGATGCGCGAGAGGTGGCCATGGCAGGCGGCGCAGGCGTAGAGGTAGTCGACGGCGAAGTCGCGGTCGGCAACGGCATCCAGCGAGTTACGCATCGACTCGACCCCGGCGGCCGCAGGCAGCCCCAGCGTTGAGCCGGCAAGCGCGCCTGCCCCCAGCGGCGTCACCGCTGCCTGGCCCTCGGCGAAGGCGAACCGCGCGAGGTCACGCTCCAGCATCTCCACCCACGCGTGCAGATGGTGGCCGACCGTCACCGGCTGGGCCCGCTGCAGGTGCGTGTAGCCCGGCATCGGCGTCGCGGCTTCCGGCTCGGCCCGGTCGAGGATGACGAGCGCCAGCTCACACAGGGCCTCCCGCGCCTCGCGGCACGCGGCGGCGACGTACAGGCGGAAGGCGGTGGCGACCTGGTCGTTGCGGGAGCGGCCGGCGTGGATCTTGCGGCCCACGTCGCCGAGGAGCCGTTCGATCGCGGAGTGGCAGTCCTCGTCGTCATCGGTGATATCACTCGGGTTGATAGCACTCAGGCCGGCTTCGGCCGCGGCGAGCTCGGCGGCGGTGAGCAGGCCGGCGGCGCCGAGGCGCCGGGCATGCAGCCGCGTCCCCTCGATGTCGTACGGCAACAGCTCCGTGTCGTCGGCGCGCAGGAAGTCCCAGACCTCCTTCGCGAGCTTGCCCTCGACCCGTCCCGACCAGAGCGTCATGCCGGCGTCTCGCCTGTCGGCAGGCTGCCCAGCGGCAAGCTGCCCAGTGGCCCGCCGAACGCCGTCCCGGCCGCCGCGCCGAGCGCCGCTCCGCCCGCCCCGCCCGCCAGCTCCAGCGCGCGCAGCTGCGCGAGCTTCTCGCGCGAGTCCTCGATGTCGTTGATCTGCACGGCGAGCTGGCCGATGCGGTCGCCCGCCGAGAACGCCGTCGCCGAGCGCTCCATGCTCAGCCGCTCCGGCCGGTAAGTGAACGTCTCGCCCTGCGTGTCGAGGATCGTGTAGTCGTCGCCGCGGCGCAGCTCGATCGTCACCTCGCCGCTCACCATCGACGCGATCCAGCGCTGCAGCGAGTCACGCAGCATCAGCGCCTGCGAGTCGAACCAGCGGCCTTCGTACAGCAGCCGGCCCAGCTTGCGGCCCTGCTCGTGGTACTGCTCGAGCGTCGCCTCATTGTGGATCGCCGACAGCAGCCGCTCGTAGGCGATCTGCAGTAGCGCCATCCCGGGCGCCTCGTACACGCCGCGGCTCTTCGCCTCGATGATGCGGTTTTCGATCTGGTCGCTCATGCCGAGCCCGTGGCGGCCGCCGATCGCGTTCGCCTCGTGCACGACGGCGACGAGCGACGCCAGCTCCCGGCCGTTGATCGCGACGGGCACGCCGTTGGCGAAGCGCACCGACACGCTCTCGGTGGCGATCTGCACCGCCGGGTCGTAGTGCGCCACGCCCATGATCGGCTTGACGATCTTCATCGAGCTGGTCAGCAGCTCGAGATCCTTCGCCTCGTGCGTCGAGCCGAGCATGTTCGCGTCGGTCGAGTACGCCTTCGCGGCGGAGGTGCCGTGCGCCAGCCCGCGCTCCTCCAGGTACGACGACATCTCGGCGCGGCCGCCCAGCTCCGAGACGAAGGCGGCGTCCAGCCACGGCTTGTAGATGCGCAGGTTCGCGTTGGCGAGCAGCCCGTAGCGGTAGAAGCGCTCGATGTCGTTGCCCTTGTAGGTCGAGCCGTCGCCCCAGATAGCGACGCCGTGGCGGCCCATCTCCTGCACCAGCATCGTGCCGGTGACAGCACGGCCGAGCGGTGTCGTGTTGAAGTACGTCTTGCCGGCGGTGGTGATGTGGAAGGCGCCGCACTGCAGCGCGGCGATCCCCTCGCGCGCGAGCGCCTCCTTGCAGTCGACGAGCACCGCATCCTGGGCGCCGTACTGCAGCGCCTTCGCCGGGATGCCGGCGATGTCGGGCTCGTCGTACTGGCCGAGGTCGGCGGTGAACGCGTACGGCGTCGCGCCCTGCTCCTTCATCCAGGCGAGCGCGCAGCAGGTGTCGAGGCCGCCCGAGAAGGCGATGCCGACCTTCTCGCCCACGGGCAGGGAGCTGAGGATGACGCTGCTCATTCGGAGTCTCCTTCAAGGTGGTGCGTGAAGTCCTGGGCGAGGTGGGCGCCGCTGCGGCCTTCGCGGGCGGCGACGAAGATCGTGTTGTCGCCGGCGATGGTGCCCGCGACGTCGGGATGGCGGGACTCGTCGATGGCCTGGGCGAGCGCGGAGGCGTACCCGGAGGGCGTGCCGATCACGAGCAAGCTCCCGGTCGGCTTCAGCGTGAGGGCCCAGCGGCGGATTGCGGCGGCGAGGTCGTCGAGGCGGGCCGCTACACCCTCGGTCGCCTGCGCATACACGAGGCGGCCCTCGGCATTGCGCACCTTCACCAGGCCGAGCTGCGCGATGTCGCGGGAGACGGTGGTCTGCACGGTGTCGCAGCCATCGGCGCGCAGGGCGTCGGCCACCTCTTCCTGCGTCGAGAGCGAGCGCTCGCGGACGAGCCGGAGGACCGCCCCCTGACGCTCGAGCTTCGAGAGGCGGGCGCCGCCGACGGCCATCGCTAGGCGAGCGCCTCGGCGAGCAGGCGGACGGCCTCGTCGGCCTCGTCGGCGGAGAGGGTGAGTGGCGGCGTGATGCGCAGGGC
>JANXXF010000300.1 GCA_025350775.1 Actinomycetes bacterium | reverse complement strand
GTCGGCTTCGGCGGCTTCAAGGCGAAGCGTGAGCCGCTGCCGATGTGCAAGGTTGAGGTCGACAAGTGCTTCGAGCACCGGGTCGGCAAGCTGGGGTGCATCAACCCCGAGTTCTTCGAGGTGCCCCGCGGCGAGCCGACGTTCAAGGTGATCGCGCGCGGCGACCTCGGCCGGCGCTAGCGCCCCCGGGTCACTGCCGGGCGTGCGTGACCCGCGTCCGTGCCGGGCGTCCCGCCGCGTCCCGCCGCGCGGGGCGCCCTTGCCGAACTCACCCTCCAGTGGCGCCTGGAAGGTGAGTTCGGCGACAGTGCCCGGAAGCGGTGTGCCCCGGTACACGAGCCAGGGCGCGACGCGACCGTCCCCGGCTACACGAGGGACCTGGTCTTGATCTTCTTCGCCTCGGGCAGCACTTCCTCGCCGAGCTTCTGCGTCAGCTCGAACAGCTCCTCGATCGTCCCACTGTCGCAGACGACGTGCAGCGTCAGGTGGTGGTAGCCGAGATCGGCGAACTCCGCGATCTCCTCGAGGATCTGCTCGCTCGTGCCGGTCAGGGTCGGGCGCTTCTCCCTCTTCGCCCAGTCGCTGTCGGCGCCGACGGGCAGGCACGAGCAGAACGAGCCGAACCAGAAGTCCTGCATGTCCTTGCCGACACGCTCGCCCTCGCGCAGCGCTGCCTCCATCGAGCCCTTCCAGATCGAGGCGCTCGGGTACGGCTCGAGGTGCACCGTGTAGAGGCCGTCGGAGGTGCGTGCGGCGCGCTTCGAGCCGAGCTCGGTGACCGCGCCGAAGTAGATCGGCGGCCGCGGCTGCTGCCACGGCTTCGGATCCATCGTCACGTCCTTGATGTCGAAGAAGTCACCCTTGAAGCGGATCACCTCGTCCGTCCAGGCGCGCTTCCAGATCTCGATGCACTCCTCGGTGATCTTTGCCTTGTTCTTGAAGTCGGCGCCGAGCGCGCGGAACTCCTCCGGCTCCCAGCCGATGCCGGCCGTCATGATCAGCCGGCCCTTCGACAGGTAGTCGGCCGTGGCGAACTGGTGCGCGGTCGAGAGCGGGTGCCGGTACGGGGCGATGTGCACCGACGGCGCGAAGCGGATGTTCTCGGTGACCGCGGCGAGGCCACCCATCACGACCACGGCGTCGAACATGGTGGGGCGGTACGGGTACGCCTTCTTGCCCGACTCGTTCGGCGGGTAGTAGGTGTCGGGGTCGGCGCCCATCACGACGTGGTCGCTGAACCACAGCGAGTGGAAGCCGAGCCGGTCGGCGAGCTGCGCGAACTCGTACGGCCGCACGTTCTCGGGCTCGAGGCGCTGGAGGTAGAAGTTCTGCTCGTCCCGCTCGAGCAGGCCGTGCGTGGGCATGGTGATGCCGATGTCCATCTCAGATCTCCTGTCCGGCGGCCGCGAGCTCCTGCATCAGCACCGGCACGCCCAGGGTGCAGGCATGGATGCCGAGCACCGACACGAGCTCCAGCACCTCCATGATCTCCTCCTTGGTTGCGCCGTACTTGAGCGCGTTGCGCATGTGCTGGCGCAGGCCCGGCTCGTAGAGGTGCGTCGTCGCCGCGTCGATGGCGATGTAGATCAGCTCCTTGAACTTCGGCTCCAGCGGGCCCTTCTTCCAGGGCACGCCCGAAAACGCGATGTACGCCTGGAAGAAGTCGGGGTCGAGCTGCAGCAGCCCGTCCCAGAACTCGTTCCAGTAGCCGCGCGCCTCGATGAACTCGTCGCGCAGCTGCTTCTGCTCGGGTGTCAGCTCCGTTGCCATCTCAGATCCTTTCGATGTGGCGTTGTTCCTCGTCGCGCAGCTCCCGCTTGAGCACCTTCCCGGAGGGGTTACGCGGCAGCATGTCGACGAAGCGGACGATCTTCGGGGCCTTGAACTTCGCGAGCCGGGCGGCGCAGAAGGCGACGATCTCCTCGGCCGTCGCCTCGCTGCCCGGGCGCAGGGCGACATAGGCGGCGGGCACCTCGCCCCAGCGCGGGTCGGGGCTGCCGACGACGGCGGCCTCCAGCACGGCGGGATGCTCGTAGAGGACGCGCTCGACCTCGGGCGTGGCGATGTTCTCGCCGCCGGAGATGACCATGTCCTTGATGCGGTCGGCGATGGTGAGGAAGCCCTCGTCGTCGAGGCTGCCGACGTCGCCGGTGTGGAACCAGCCGCCGCGGAACGCACGGGCGGTCGCCTCCTCGTCGCGCCAGTAGCCCTTGCACACCTTGGGGCCGCGCAGCACGATCTCGCCAGGCTCGCCCGCGGGCACGTCCACGTCGCGCTCGTCGACAACGCGCAGCTCGAGGTGGATCACCGGCTTGCCCACCGAGCCGAGCTTGTGCCGCGAAAGGCCCTTGTCGAGGAAGG
>JANXXF010000292.1 GCA_025350775.1 Actinomycetes bacterium | reverse complement strand
GTCCACTACCAGGGTCTGATGGACGCCCGCGACCGGCTGGACGCCGACGTCTCGAGCCTGCGCCTGGGCTCGATCCCGGCCGGCGCCGAGGACACGCTGCCGGTGGTGCGGCGCATCCTGCGCGAGTTCTGCCCGGTCGTGTCGGCGTACGGCCTCACCGAGGGCTGGTGCTGCGCGGCCATCGGCTTCCCGGACGGCAGCGAGGAGCAGCGCACGAGCACCTCAGGCTTCCCGATGCCGGGCTACGAGTTCCGCGTCGTCGACCCCGAGACCGGTTCCGACCGGCCGACGGGGGAGCCGGGCGAGCTCCTGTTGCGCAGCTACATGGTTACGCAGGGCTACTACCGCGAGCCAGAGCTGACCGCGCAGGCGATCGACGCCGACGGCTGGCTGCACACCGGCGACATGGGCAGCCTGCGCGAGGACGGGCACGTCCGCTTCCTCGGCCGCTTCAAGGACATGCTCAAGGTCGGTGGCGAGAACGTCTCCCCGCTCGAGGTCGAGGGGTACCTGCTCGAGCGGCACCCGCTGCTGCAGATCGCGATCGTCGGCTATCCGGACGCCCGCCTGGACGAGGTGCCGGTCGCGTTCGCCGTGCCGGCGCCGGAGTGCGTGCTGGGCGAGGAGGAGCTGGAGGCGGCGATCATCGGCTCCTGCCGCGGCCGCCTGGCGAGCTTCAAGATCCCGCGCCGCGTGTTCGTCGTCGCGGCGCTGCCGATGACGGCGTCCGGCAAGGTGCAGAAGCACTTGCTGCGCGACCTCGCGCTCGAGCTGCTCGGCGTCCCCGCCGGTACCCGGCCGCGTCCCTGACCGAACCGACCCACGAGGAGGAAGCCCCATGCCCACCGGACCCAAGCCACCGACCCTCCGCCAGCTCCACGACATCGCCGACGGCTTCGGCATCGAGCTGACCGGGGAGGAGGCGCAGGAGTACCAGAGCCTGATGGTGGGGACGATGGAGTCGTACCGGCGCGTCGAGGCCTATCCGGAGCAGCGGCTGCCCGTGAAGTACCCGCGCACGCCCGGCTACCGACCGGCCCAGGAGGAGAACCCCTACAACGGCTGGTACTGGCGCTGCCGCATCGAGGGCGCCGCGACGGGGCCGCTGAAGGGCTACGAGGTGGGGGTCAAGGACTGCATCTCGGTGGCCGGCGTCCCGATGATGAACGGCTGCCAGGTGTTCGAGGGCTACGTCCCCGACATCGACGCGACGGTTGTGACGCGGCTGCTCGACGCCGGCGCCACCATCGTCGGCAAGACGAACGCCGCCGACTGCTCGTTCTCGGGCTCCGGCCACACGTGTGCGCACGGCCCCGTCATGAACCCGCGCCGGCCGACGCACTCGCCGGGCGGCTCCTCCAAGGGGTCGGGCGTCGTCGTCGCCGCCGGCGACGTGCCGATGGCGCTCGGCGCCGACCAGGGCGGCTCGATCCGCATCCCAGGCTCGTGGTGCGGCGTGGTGGCGCACAAGCCGACCTACGGCCTCGTCCCGTACACCGGCTGCATGATGATCGAGATGACGCTCGACACGTGCGGGCCGATGACCGACACCGTCGAGAGCTCGGCGCGCATGCTGTCGGCGCTCGCCGGGCCCGACCCGCTCGACCCGCGCCAGCGGGGCGTCATCCCGGCCGACTACGTGCGGGACTACCTGCCGGCGATCGGGGCGGGCGTCAAGGGGCTGAAGATCGGCGTCGTGCGCGAGGGCTTCGACCAGCCCGACGGGCTGATCGGCGGCCTGCCCGGCTCCGACCCGCAGGTCGACGCCGCGGTGCGCGCGGCGATCCGTCGCCTCGAGGCCGCCGGCGCGGTCGCCACCGAGGTCTCGATCCCGATGCACGTCGACGCCTTCCACGTATGGAACGTGATCGCGGTCGAGGGCGCGACCGAGTTCATGCTCAAGGGCCGCGGCGTCGGCACCAACTTCGAGGGCTTCTACAACACCGGCCTGATGGACATGGTCGGCCGCGGCTTCGACTCCCGCGCTTCGGACTTCCCGGTGACGGTGAAGCTCTTGCTGCTGCTGGGCGAGCACATGAACCGCGCCTACCACGGCCGCTACTACGCAAAGGCCCAGAACATCCGCCACCTGACGCGCAAGGCCTACGACGACGTGCTCGCGAGCTACGACGTGCTCGTGATGCCGACGATCCCGATCGTCGCGCAGCCGATCCCGCCCCGCGACGCGCCGATCCCGGTGTCGGTGTTCCACTCGCTGCAGATGATCCAGAACACGCCGCAGGCCAACGTCACGGGCCATCCGGCGATCTCGGTGCCCTGCGGCGTCGTCGACGGCCTGCCGGTAGGGCTGATGGTGACGGGCCGGCACTTCGACGACCTCACCGTGCTCCGCGTCGCCGACGCCGTCGAGCGCTCGGGCGACTGGCAGGCCGCCTGACCCGCCTGACCCGCCTGAATCGGATCGCCCTCATTAGAATCGGGCTGTGAAGACCGCTCGGATCCACGACACCGACGCTGCCATCCGGGAGGCCCTCGCGGCCGCCGACATCCCCGTGCTCTGCATGGTGCTGGTGCACCTCACCGGCGAGCGCCGCTGGATCGAGGCGCCGTTCCTGCCCGTCCGCGACATCAGCTTCTTCGCCGACGAGTCGGGCGGGCTGCCCGCGGACGTCCAGGCACAGGTGCGCGACGCCGCGTTCGCCGCGCTCGTCGCGCTGCGCGACGGTGCCGCGCTGCCGGAGTCGCTGCCGGCGGACGAACTGTTCGCCGAGATGATGAGCGTCTGCGTGGCCGAGCGGGTCGGCGACGACTACGTGCCGATGATGCTCGAGGAGATGGGCCTGCTCGACCGTGACGCGACGTGGCAGCGCGCCGTGCAGCCGGTGCCGCCGCCCGGCTTCCGGGTGCTCGTGATCGGCGCCGGCATGTCGGGCATCTGCCTCGCCGGCAAGCTCGAGGCGGCAGGCATCCCGTACACGGTCGTCGAGAAGAACGCAGCGCTCGGCGGGACGTGGCTGGAGAACACGTACCCCGAGGTCGGCTGCGACGTGCCGAACCACTTCTACTCGTTCTCCGACCGGCCGAACCCCGACTGGAGCGGCTACTTCTCGAAGGGCCCGGAGATCTGGGACTACCTCGAGCGGTGCGCCCGGGAGCTCGGCGTGCTGCCACACATCCGCTACGGCGCCGAGGTCACGACCGTCACCTACGACGAGGAGAGCGCGCTCTGGACGGCGCAGCTCCGCCTCGCCGACGGCACCACCGACGAGCTCACCGCCAGCGTCGTCGTGTCGGCGGTCGGCCAGCTCAACCGGCCCAAGCTGCCGCGGATCGAAGGCCTCGACAGCTTCGCCGGCCCGGCCTTCCACACCGCCCGCTGGCGCCACGACGTCGATCTCACGGGCAAGCGCGTCGCCGTGATCGGCACCGGCGCGAGCGCCATGCAGCTCCTGCGCACCACGGCGGAGCGGGCCGAGCGGGTCGTCATCCTCCAGCGCTCGCCGCAGTGGGCGATTCCCAACCCGGACTACCACCGGCAGGTCGGGCCGGAGAAGAAGTGGCTGCTCGCGCACGTCCCGTTCTACGCCGGCTGGTACCGCTTCACGCTCGCCTGGCGCTTCGGCGACCACCTGCTGCCCTCGGTGCGGATCGACCCGGACTGGCCGCACCCCGAGCGGTCGGTGAGCGCCCGCAACGACCGCCACCGCGAGTACCTCACCGACTACATCCGCGCCGAGCTCGGCGACCGCCCCGACCTGCTCGCCAAGGCGCTGCCCGGCTATCCGCCCTACGGCAAGCGGATCCTCGTCGACAACCACTGGTTCCGCACGCTCACGCGCGACAACGTCGACCTGGTGACCGACGGCATCGAGCGCGTCACACCGACCGGCATCCTGCTGGAGACCGGCGACGAGATCCCGGTGGACGTGATCGTGCTGGCGACCGGGTTCGAGACAAGCCGCATGATCTGGCCGCTCGAGGTGATCGGCCGCGGTGGCGTGACGCTGCGTGACCTGTGGGGCGACAACGACGCGCAGGCGTACCTCGGCATCACCGTGCCGGGGTTCCCGAACCTCTTCTGCCTGTACGGCCCGAACACGAACCTCGGGCACGGCGGCAGCATCATCTTCATCGCCGAGTGCCAGGTGCGCTACGTGATGGCCTGCCTGACACTGCTGCTCGAGCGCGGCCTCACGACGCTCGAGGTGCGCGCCGAGGTGCACGAGGAGTACAACCGCCGCCTCGACGAGGCCCACGCCGGCCTGATCTGGACGCATCGCGGGATGGACACCTGGTACCGCAACGAGCACGGCCGCGTGGTCAGCATCTTGCCGTGGCGGCTCGTCGACTACTGGCGCCTCACGCGGGAGCCTGACCTCGCCGACTTCACTGCGGCCGACGAGCGAGCGCAAGCCGGCACGACGGGGTAGCCGAGCGCGGCGGCCACGCGCCCTGGCCTCGCGCCGCGACCGGACGCCGTGGCCGGGCGCCGCGACCGCCGTCGACCAGCGGCCGCGACCCGGCTGGCCGCCGCCGGCGCCACCGCCTCGCCGCCGCCGACACCTTCTCGCCGCGTTAGGCTCTCGCCATGACTTTCGATCTGGTGGTTCAGGGTGGCACGGTCGTCACGCCGACGAGCGTCGAGCAGCTCGACGTCGGCGTACGGGACGGGAAGATCGCGGCGCTCGGAGCGCCCGGCTCGCTCGCGGCGCAGGGCGCGCGTCAGACGATCGCCGCCGACGGCTGCCTGGTGATCCCGGGCGGCATCGACCCACACGTCCACTACGACATGGGCTTCGCGGCGGTGCGCTCGGAGGATCGCAAATACTCGATCGCGCCGGCGTGGGGCGGCACGACGACGGTGATCGACCAGGTGTTCCACGAGGGCGACGCCTCGCTCGTGCAGACCGTCGAGGAGCGCAAGGCGTCGGCGGCCGGGCTGATGGCGGTCGACTACTCGTTCCACGTGCTGCTCTCGGCGAACCCGAGCTTCGAGGTGATGGACGAGATCGGCGCGGTCATCCGCGGCGGCATCCCGACGATCAAGACGCTCACGACGTACGGCTGGATGTCGGACGACGGCCACATCTGGGGCGTCTACAACGAGGTCGCGAAGCACGGCGGCCTGGCGATCGCCCACGCCGAGGACGACGCGATCGCCAACTGGCTGACGAAGAAGGCGCTGCGCGAGGGCCGCACGCACGGGGCCCACATCGTCGAGACGCGCGGGCCGCTCGTCGAGGAGGCCGCAGTGCGGCGGCTGGCCCTGCTGGCCGAGCGCTCCGGGGCGCCGCTCTACTTCTTCCATGTCGGCGCCGGCAGCGCGGCCGCGGCGATCGGCGAGTACCGCCGGCGCGGCGTGCCGATCTACGGCGAGTCGCTGATCACATACCTCTCGTTCACCGCCGACAAGCTCTGGGACGACGAGAACCGCGGCCTGCTCTGGAACAACTACCCGGTGATCAAGCACCAGGCCGATCAGGATCGGCTGTGGAGCGCGCTCACCGCCGACGAGCTGCAGGTCGTCAGCTCCGACCACTTCAGCACCACCAGCGAGACCCGCTACGAGCGCATGGGCACGCGCGTCGACAACCTCCAGGCCGGCCAGGCCGCCGTCGAGATGCGGCTGCCGGTGCTCTACTCGCGCGGCGTCGCCGAGGGCCGGATCGGGCTCCGCCGCTTCGTCGAGCTGGTCTCCACGAACGCCGCCAAGATCATGGGCCTCTACCCGCAGAAGGGCGCCCTGCAGGTCGGCAGCGACGCCGACATCACGGTGATCGACCCCAATGCCTCGTGGCAGGTGCGCTGGCAGGAGCACCACATGATCGCCGACTACAACTGCTGGGAGGGCGAACAGCTGAAGGGGCGGGTCAAGGCGACCGTGCTGCGCGGCACGCCGCTCGTGTTGGACGGCAGCTGGGTCGGGCCGACGACAGCGGGCGCATTCCTCGCCCGCACGCTCGACCCGCGCATCGTGGGTCCCGGCGCCGACCTCTCGGCCACGCACGAGTCGGCCGGCAGCCCCGGCTGACCGTGAAGCCGGCGCCTTTCGACTACCTGGCTGCCGCGTCCGTCGAGGAGGCCGTCACCGCGCTCGCGGCCTACAGCGACGACGCCGTCGTGCTGGCGGGCGGGCAGTCGCTGGTGCCACTGCTGAACATGCGGCTCGCGCGGCCGTCCGTGCTCGTGGACGTCAACCGGGTCGCCGAGCTAGCGGGCATCGCCGCCAACGGCGTGACAACGGTCGGGGCGCTCACACGCCAGGCGGCGGCCCTGCGCTCGCCGGTGCTGGCCGAGCGGGCGCCGCTGCTGGTCGCCGCGCTCGCCCAGGTCGGGCATGTGGCGACGCGGTCGCGGGGCACGATCGGAGGCTCGGCTGCCCACGCCGACCCTGCCGCGGAGCTGCCGGCGGTGCTGCTGGCACTCGACGCCACGCTCGTGCTGCAGGGCGTCGACGGTGAGCGCGCCGTCGCTGCGGCCGACTTCTTCCGGGGGCCGTTCACGACCGCGCGCCGCTCGACCGAGCTGCTCACGGCCGTCCGGCTGCCTGCGCCACCCGCTGGGGCGCGCCACGGCTTTCACGAGGTCGCCCGGCGCCACGGCGACTTCGCGCTGGCGGGCGCCGCGGTGGTCGT
>JANXXF010000267.1 GCA_025350775.1 Actinomycetes bacterium | reverse complement strand
GGCTTGGCCTCAATGAGGGCGAGGAGCCGATCATCGAGGGCGAGATCATCGACGAGGGTGCATTGCTGGCCGGAACTGGCGACCCGGGTGACGGCGAAGACGACGACGACGTGGCGCTCGTCGACGGCGACATCGACCTCGACGCGTAGCGCAGCCCGCTGACCTTCTGAGAGACGGGAAGAGAACCTTGATCGACATCAATGATTTCGACGCGATCCGGATCGGCCTTGCCTCGAGCAAGCAGATCCGCGACTGGTCGTTCGGCGAGGTCACGAAGCCGGAGACCATCAACTACCGCACGCTGAAGCCGGAGCGCGACGGGCTGTTCTGCGAGCGCATCTTCGGTCCGACCAAGGACTGGGAGTGCTACTGCGGCAAGTACAAGCGGGTGCGCTACAAGGGCATCATCTGCGAGCGCTGCGGCGTCGAGGTGACGCGCCAGAAAGTCCGGCGCGAGCGGATGGGTCACATCGACCTGGCCGCGCCCGTATCCCACATCTGGTTCTTCAAGGGCGTTCCGAGCCGCATCGGCTACCTCCTCGACATTGCCCCGCGCGAGCTCGAGAAGGTGCTGTACTTCGCCGCCTCGATCGTCACGCTGGTGGACGTCGAGAAGCGGGCAGCGGATCTCGCCGACCTTGAGGACAAGGTCAAGGCCGAGTCGGAGCGGATCTACGTCGACCGTGACGAGCAGCTCGCCATGCTCGAGGATCGGCTCGCCCGCCGCCGCGACTACTTCGCGGCCGGCAAGGAGCGCGACTTCGACGAGGACGACGACTTCTGGGGTCGTGGCCTCTCGAACTGGGCCGAGGAGCAGGTGCAGCCTGCGCTCGAGGACGCGCGCAAGCTCGTCAACGGCCTCTTCGTCGAGGTCGCGGGCAAGGTCACGACCGAGGATGCGAAGAAGATCCGCGAGCTCGTTCGCAACACCGCGATCCGCGACGATCGCCGGCTCACGCCGCGTGAGGTCGAGACCGTGGGCACAGCGGCCACCGAGATCCGTGCCGCGCTCGCGACGCTCCAGGCGGAGCTCGCCGAGTCGAGCGGGTCGAAGAAGGGCGCGATCACCAAGCGAATCAACCGGGTCCGGGAGGCGCTGTTGCAGGGCACCCCCGTGCACGCTGAGGATCAGGAGCTCGTCGCCGGGGTCGATGTCAAGGGCCTCGACAAGGCGCGCGAGCTCGGCGCCGGCCTGCTCGTCGACGTGATCCAGACGGCCGAGCCGGACGACGACATGCGCGAGCTGGCGAACGACCTCTGCCTGCGCACCGATGGCCGCATCAACCGCGACGACCTCGACGCGATCATCGCGTGGGCCCTCAAGGTTCGCGAGATGTACCTCGACATGGAGTCGCGCCGCGACGACGCCCGTGAGTGGGCCGTCGAGTCGGTACGCCGCCTCGAGGCCACGTGGCATCTCTTCCGCGAGCTCGAGCCGAAGCTGGTCGTCAACGACGAGCAGATCTTCCGTGAGCTGAAGGATCGCTTCGGCTCGCCGTACGGCTTCGGTGTCTACTTCCGTGGCGGCATGGGCGCCGAGGCGATCCGCGATCTCCTGCGTGACCTCGACCTCGTCAAGGAAGCCGAGTGGCTGCGTGAGGTGATCAAGACGTCGAAGGGCCAGAAGCAGGCCCGCGGCATCAAGCGCCTGAAGGTCGTTTCGGCGTTCATCAAGTCCGAGAACAAGCCCGAATGGATGATCCTCGAGGCCGTGCCGGTGATCCCGCCGGAGCTGCGCCCGATGGTTCAGCTCGACGGTGGCCGCTTCGCCACGAGCGACCTCAACGACCTCTACCGCCGCGTGATCAACCGCAACAACCGGCTGAAGCGGCTGCTCGACCTCGGCGCCCCCGAGATCATCGTCAACAACGAGAAGCGCATGTTGCAGGAGGCCGTCGACGCGCTGTTCGACAACGGCCGCCGCGGTCGCGCCGTGACCGGCCCGGGCAACCGCCCGCTCAAGTCGCTCTCGGACATGCTCAAGGGCAAGCAGGGCCGGTTCCGCCAGAACCTGCTCGGCAAGCGCGTCGACTACTCGGGGCGCTCGGTCATCGTCGCCGGCCCGGAGCTCAAGCTCCACCAGTGCGGCCTGCCGAAGCTGATGGCCCTCGAGCTCTTCAAGCCGTTCATCATGAGCCGGCTGGTCGAGCGCAAGGCCGTCCAGAACATCAAGGCCGCCAAGAAGATGGTCGAGTCGATGGTGCCCGAGGTCTGGGACGTCCTCGAGGAGGTCATCGCCGAGCATCCGGTGCTGCTCAACCGCGCACCGACGCTCCATCGCCTCGGCATCCAGGCCTTCGAACCGATCCTCGTCGAGGGCAAGGCAATCCAGGTGCACCCGCTGGTCTGCCACGCCTTCAACGCCGACTTCGACGGCGACCAGATGGCAGTGCATCTGCCGCTCTCCGCGGAGGCGCAGGCCGAGGCGCGTATCCTGATGCTCTCGTCGAACAACATCCTCTCGCCGGCACACGGCCGGCCGCTGGCCACGCCGACGCAGGACATGGTGCTCGGCATCTACATCCTGACCTACTCGGACAAGGATCCGGCGAATATCGACGCGTCGACGCTCAGCCCCCGGCCGCAGCGCTTCGCGAACGAGGATCAGGTGCAGATGGCGCTCGACGCGCGCCAGGTGGCGCTGTCCGAGCTCATCGAGTTCCGCCACGACGGCGGGCTCTTGCTGACGACGCCCGGCCGCGTGATCATCAACTGCGCGGTGGAGCGGTGCCTCACCGAGGTGCTGCGCCGCCCGGTCACGATGGCCCCGTTCATGAACCGGACGCTCTCCAAGAAGGAGACCGACTTCTTCATCGCGGAGCTGTCCGACGTCTACGGCGCCCACTCGATCGCGCCGGTGCTCGACGTCATCAAGGCGCTGGGCTTCCGTTACGCGACTCGTGCCGGCGTCACCGTTTCGAAGAACGACATCGTCGTTCCGCTCGAGAAGGAGGCGATACTCAAGGAGTACGAGGGCAAGGTCGCCACGGTCGAGCGCGACTACGGCAGCGGCCTGCTCACGGAAGAGGAGCGGCACGAGCGCATCGTCAGCATCTGGACGGAGGCCACCGACGAGGTCGGCAAGGCCATGCAGAAGACGCTGTTCGAGCTCAACCCGGTGTTCATGATGGCCAACTCCGGCGCCCGCGGCTCCTTCAAGCAGATCCGCCAGCTCGCCGGCATGCGCGGGCTGATGGCGAATCCGAAGGGCGAGATCATCGAGCGCCCGATCAAGGCCAACTTCATGGAAGGCCTGTCGGTGCTCGAGTACTTCATCTCGACGCACGGCGCCCGTAAGGGCCTCGCCGACACGGCGCTGCGCACGGCGGACTCCGGGTATCTCACCCGTCGGCTCGTCGACGTCTCGCAGGACGTGATCATCCGCGAGCCCGACTGCGGCACCACCGACGCCGTCGAGCTGCCGATCTACTTGCCGGACGGCCTCAACAAGAGCGTCCTCGGCCGCATCCTCGCGACCGACGTCTACAAGCCGCTCAAGGACGGGAAGCCCGGGAAGACCCTCGTCGCAGCGCGCGGCGACGACATCACGGCGCCGAGGCTCCGCGAGATCATCGCAGCGCTCGGTGACGACCCCAACAGCTTGGTGCCGACGCCCGTGGCCGACTCCTTCCGGCTACCGGTTCGCTCGGTGATGAAGTGCAAGGCTGAGGTCGGCGTCTGCCGTACGTGTTATGGCACCTTCCTCGCCACCGGCGAGATTGCCGAGATCGGCGACGCGGTCGGCATCATCGCGGCCCAGTCGATCGGCGAGCCTGGCACCCAGCTGACGATGCGCACGTTCCACACGGGCGGCGTCGCCGGCGCGGACATCACGCACGGCCTGCCGCGCGTCGTCGAGATCTTCGAGGCGCGCAACCCCAAGGGCGCCGCGACGCTCGCGGACGTGGCCGGTCGGATCGACGTTGAGGAAGGCGACCGTGGCCCGAAGGTCACGATCACGCCGTCGGACGGCGGCGAGCCCGAGGTGCACCAGCTCCCGCGCCGCACCCGGCTGATCGTCAAGACCGGCAACCTCGTCGAGATGGGCGATCCGCTGCACGAGGGCTCGCTCAATCCGGCCGATCTCCTTGCCCTTCACACGAAGGCCGGCAAGGGCTCGACCGAGACGGAGCTCTACCTCGTCTCCGAGGTACAGCGGGTGTACAAGTCGCAGGGTGTGGACATCCACGACAAGCACATCGAGCTGATCGTGCGCCAGATGATGAAGAAGGTTCGCGTCGACAGCTCGGGCGATACCGACCTGCTGCCCGGCGAGCTTGCCGACCGCGCCCGCGTCGAGCGGGAGAACAAGCGCGTGGCCGAGGCCGGCGGCGAGGTCGCGACGTATGAGCCGCTGATCCTCGGTATCACGAAGGCGTCGCTCGCGACGGAGTCGTTCCTGTCGGCGGCCTCCTTCCAGGAGACGACGAAGGTGCTGACGGACGCTGCGATCGAGGGGAAGAAGGACAACCTCCTCGGCCTCAAGGAGAACGTCATTATCGGCAAGCTGATTCCGGCAGCGACGGGTCTCAGGCGGTACCGGAACATCGAGATAACGCCTGCCGAGCGGCCGCCGACACTGACGTTCGAGACCGATGAGCTGCTGGCTGCGCTCGAGGAGATCGGGGCGACGGCCGGCGACGGCATCTTGCGCTCGGCACTCGACAGCGACGATGCCACGACGAATGGCTCGGTGGATGCGGCCGAGGCCGACGCTCCGCACGACGTCGAGTAGTCGCCGAACGGGTCCGGAGCTGGCGCTGTCGAGCCGGCTCCGGGCCTTTCGCGTCACCGCGGCCACAGCCGTCGTCGCGACCACCGCTCTCGTGGCCTTGCTGATCGCGGCCCTGGGAGCCGGAGTGGCGTCGGCTCCTGCCTCGGCCGCGATGGCTGCGAGCGGCCGTGCCGTTGCAGCCGGTGGCACCATGCTCGGGGTGGCCCGCGCAGCTCAGTGTGGGCTGCCGGACTCGCAGCCGCTCTGGATCGACTATGCCGAGGGCAGCGTCGCCTTTCGTCAGTCGGTCTTCGCCCGCCCGGGCGTGATCGCGGCAACGTCGGGCACCGTCGTCTCACCGGCCCTGCGGGCCGGGGGCGCCCGGACGATCTACTGGGAGATGAAGCTCGGCAGCTACGTCGGCACGACCGCGAACCCTGCCGACCCGACCACGATCGAGCCGGCAGCCGAGCGGCTATTCAACAAGGCTGTTGCCGCGTCCGGTTGCGCGACGCCGCTGATCGCGATCAACGAGCTCAACGGGCCGTCGACGACGACACCGTGGACGGTGAACAACGCGCAGTACCGCGCCAACGTGTTCGGGCTGGTGAAGAGCCTCCAGGCGCGCGGCGCGCGGCCCTTCCTGCTGATCCCGGGCACCATCTACACGGGTGGCGAGGCGGCCGCCTGGTGGCAGCAGGTCGCCGGCGTCGCGGATCTCGTGCGCGAGGTCTATCTCAATGCGCGCACGCTGTCGGGGCTCGGGCCGCTCAAGGCCGGGCGGACGATCCGGATGGCTTTTCGCAGCGCAATCACCGACCTGACCGAGATCGGCATCCCTCCCGGGCGCGTCGGCCTGATGCTCGGCTTCATGAGCGAGCAGGGCTACGGCGGCCGCGAGGGCCTGCAGCCCGCGAGCGCCTGGTTCGACCTGGTCAAGCTCGAGACGCTGTCCGCGCGCCAGGTGGCGGCGGAGCTGCCGATCTCGACGGTGTGGAGCTGGGGCTGGGGCACCTTCACCGCGGCCGGCAACGACCCGGACAAGCCGACCGCCGCGTGCGTCGCCCTGTGGGCCCGCGACCAGAGCCTCTGCGACGCGCCCGGGGCGGCGGGGACCGAGTTCGACGCCGACCTTCAGGACGGCCAGATCCAGCTCGCGGTCGGCAGCGAGTGCGTGCTCGGCACCGACACGATCGCGACCGCCGACATCGATGCGCTGGCCCGGCTGACGGGCGACCGTGACGTGGCCGCCACCGCTCTGCTCGAGCGGATCGTCGAGCGGCGGTCGGTAGGCGAGGTGGTGGAGTCGGACGTGCTAGACGCCGAGCGGGCGATCATCCTCACGCGCTTCCGCGGTGTCCGCCGGCTCTACGAGGAGGCGCTCGGCCGCGCAGCGATTGGGCTCGAGCAGGCGCGCGCGATCCTCGCC
>JANXXF010000239.1 GCA_025350775.1 Actinomycetes bacterium | reverse complement strand
CCCGCGCCCGCCCACGTGCCGAGCGCGTTCGCCCGGCCGTCCTCCACCTGCTGCCACTGGACGTGCAGGCCGCGATCGCGCAGGAGCTCAGCCATCAGCTCGGCCATGCCCTGCTCGTTGCCGGTGAAGCTGTGGACGTCGATCATCCGGCCGGCCGTCTCGACCAGCCGGTCGCGGTTGACAGCGATCGTGGGGAGTGTCATCGGTTGCGGAAGTGCGGTAGGACCTGCTCGCCGAACAGGCGGATCTGCTCGAGGCGGTGCTCGCCCCACAGCTCCAGCATGATGTGGGTGCAGCCGGCGTCGCGGTACTCCTCGATCGCCTCGATGCAGTCGCGCGGGGTGCCGGCGATCGGCTTGCACTTGTCGAGCAGCGCGTCGGTCACCTTGGCCTTCGCCGCCAGCCGCCCGCCCTGCTCCATCGCCTCGGCGACCGGGCGGATCTCCTCCGGGTCGATGCCGGCGCAGTCGAGCAGCACGTCGGCCGAGCCCTGGATGTTCTGCACCTTGTTGGCGAGGTACATGCCACCGATCTCGCGCGCCCCGTCGCGGCCGGCGGCGCGGTCGGTGGCGTGGATCGAGGCGAGGATCGTGCAGCCCAGATCGACCTCGCCCGGGTCGCGGCCCGCCGTGGCAGCGCCCAGGGCAATGTTGCCGGCGGTGTAGCGGACGTAGTCGGGCGTGGTGATCGACGGGGTCAGCAGGCCGTCGCCGAGCTCGCCGCCGATCTGCTGCATCAGCGGGGCGGTGCCTGCGACGTAGACCGGCACCTCCCAGCGCGGGACATGCGCCTCCGGCGACAGCGCCGGGATGTCCGCCGAGAAGACCTTGCCGTCGTACTCGAAGCGCTCGCCGCCGAGGATGCCGCGGACGATCTCGATCGAGTCGCGCATGTGGCCGAGCGGCCGCGTCACCTTGGGCGGGCCGCCCTGCTTCGTGTTGTTGAGGAAGATCTTCGAGGTGCCGAAGCCGATGATGAAGCGCCCGGGGCCGGCCGCCTCCTGCACGACGCGTGCGTCCATCGCGACCTGGACGGGATGCCGTGTGTACGGCGAGATGATGCCCCAGGCGATCGTCAGGTTCTTCGTCTCGCGGGCCATCAGCGCCGAGACGACGGTGGAGCTGCGCGCCTCCATCTGGTGCTTGCGCCACCACGGATAGGCCTCGGCCAGCCAGACCGTGTCCATGCCGGCCTCGTCCATCGCCCTGGCCGACGCGAGCATCTCGTCGAGCGGCTCCATCGTGAGCTGCATGACGCCGATACGAAACGGAACGGCCACCATCAGCCTCCTTGTCGGGTCGCGAGCCGCGACGGTGCGCGCAACGCTAGCACCAGCTCACAGTCGTGACATGTCACGGACGGAGGTGCTCCGGGGCGGCCGCCACGGGCGCCGTGGCCGTGGCCGCCGCGGTCGCCGTGGCCGCCGTGGCCGCCGTGGCCGCCAGCGCCTCGGCGACCTTCAGCTCGAGCGCGGTCAGCACGTTGCCGACCTGCTGGTTGATGATCGGCTGCAGCACCCGCTGCCCCATCGAGCCGACAGAGCCGGCGATGCGCACGTCGGCCGACCAGTGCATCGTCGTCCGGCCGTCCGCGCCCGTCAGCGTGAACTGCGTCGTCATGTTCATCAGCGCGCCGACGCCGGTGCCCTTGGCGTGCAGCGAGGCGTACTCGGGCGGCCGCTCCTCGAGCTTCTCGAACTCGATCGACATCTTCAGGCCGCCGAGGCCGAGCGGCACCTTCACCCTGGCCTGCCAGTGCCGGTCGTCGGTGATCTCGAAGCCCGTCACCCCGGGCATCAGGCCCGCCATCTGCGCAGGGTCGTTGATGACGCCCCACACGACCTCGCGCGGCGCCTCGAACTCCTTCACGCCTTCGACGTTCATCTCGATCTCACCTCGACGCTCTGCCGCGACCGCTCCGGGTGCCGGATCAGCTCCCAGACTCGGTGGTACGGGTTGTGGCTGTCCGTCACGACCGGCGCGCCGACCACGCGCAGCGCGTCCTGGATCGCGGCGCAGATGCAATGGATACCCCCACCGCCGCCCTCGCCCATGCCCTTCGTGCCGAGCGGCGTGAACGGCGACGGCGACTCGAGCGCGCCCGTCCGCAGGGGCGGCATGTCGAGCGCGTGCGGCACGTGGTAGTCGTAGAAGTTCGGGGTGAGCAGGTTGCCATCCTCGTCGTACGCGAACGTCTCCCACAACGCAGCGCCGATCGCGTGCGCCGTCGCGCCCATCACCTGGCCCTCGACGATGCGCGGGTTGATGCGCACGCCGCAGTCCTCGACCGCCGCGTAGTCGACGACCTCGGTCACGCCGGTCTCGCGGTCGATCTCGACCACGCAGGCGTGGATCTGGGTGGCGTAGGTCAACGTCAGGTTGCCAAACTTGCGCTCGAGGTCGGGCACGTCGAACTGCGGCCGGTAGACGAAGCGGCAGTTGAGCGTCGGCGGATCCTCCAGGAAGCCGGCGTTGTTCGCGTTGACGATCGCCCCGAGCGCCATGAAGGGCAGCGCCGCGTCGGGGTTGCCGATGATCCGGGCGAACCCGCCGCCGAGCTCGATGTCGCCGGGCGAGCAGTGGAACACCATCGCCGCAAGCTGCCGCATCTCCCCGGCCAGCAGGTCGGCTGCCCCCTTGACCGCGCCGAGGCCCGTCACGGCGAACTGGCTCGCGTAGGTGCCCGAGAAGCCCGCGTGCGAGTTCCAGTAGCTGTCATGGCCGACGCGCACGTTCACCATGTCGACGTCGCAGCCGATGCTGTCGGCGACGACCTGCGCCGCCGTCGTCTCGTGCCCCTGGCCCTGCGGCGTGGTGCCGAGCGTGACGACGACCTCGCCGAAGATGTCGAGCTTGACGGTCGCCACCTCGTTGTTGCCGGAGAACTGCAGCGCCGGGTTGACGAGCTGCGACTGGCCGAAGTTGTTCGTACCCGAGTCGAGCGTCGAGCCGATTCCCAGCCCGAGCAGCTTGCCGCGCGCGGCGGCCTCGGCGCGCCGCTCCTCGATCGTCTCGTAGCCGATCAGCTCGAGCGCCAGGTCGAGCATGCGGGGGTAGTCGCCGGAGTCGTAGACACAGCCGTTCGGCGTCTCGTAGGGCATCTCCTCGGGCTGGACATAGTTGAGCTTGCGAATCTCGACGGGATCGAAGCCGAGCTGCTGGGCGACGATGTCGATCACGCGCTCGGTGAACCAGAGCTGCTGCATGCGCGAGTAGCCGCGGTTGGGCGAGACCGGCGCCTTGTTGGTCATCGCCTGCGTGAACTCGAGCCGGAGGTTGCGCCACCTGTAGAGGCCGCCTGCGACCTGCGACCAGATGACGCCGCCGAGCGGCTCGTAGCGGAGGAACGCGCCGGCGTCGTCGATCGCCTTGGTGCGGAAGCCGAGCAGCGTGCCGTCGGCCTTGACCGCGACCTCGGTGTCCTGGAACCAGCGCTCGTTGCCATGCGACATCGACTGGTGGAAGTCGGTCCGCCACTCGGTCCACTGGATCGCCCGCTTGAGCTTGCGCGCCAGCAGGCAGCAGACGACGAGCTGCGGATGCGTCGTGATCTTGTTGCCGAAGCCGCCGCCGATGTCCTGGGTGACGAGGCGCAGCTTGTCGAGCCCGGCCCGCAGCGCCGGCCCCATCATGATCGCGGCGAAGCCGGGGAACTGGTTGTTGGTGTACACCGTCCATTGGGCAGTGCCGCGGTTGTACTCGACGAGCGCGCCGCTGCACTCGTGCGGGGTCGAGTTGAAGCGGTCGAAGTGCAGCTCTGCGATCGAGACGACATGGTCGGCCTCGGCGAAGGCCGCGTCGACGTCGCCCCACTCCCACACGTCGCTGTACGACAGGTTGCCGCCACACTCCTCGTGCAGCACGGGCGCCGACTCGCGCAGCGCCTCGCGGGCGTCGACGACGACAGCGAGCGGCTCGTAGTCGACCATTACGAGCTCGGCTGCGTCGCGGGCCCGCTCGCGCGTGTCGGCGACGACGGCGACGACGGCCTCGCCGATGTAGCGCACCTTGCCCACGGCGAGGGCGTAGTCCCTGACGTGGCCGCCGGGAGGCGCGGCGATCTGGAAGAACGGGTCGGTGAGAAGCGCCACCTCGTCGCCGGTCAGCGTGCCGAGCACGCCCGGCAGCTCGAGCGCGGCGGTGAGGTCGATTCCACCGATCCTGGCGTGAGCGTAGGGCGAGCGGACGAAGTGGAGGTAGCCCATGCCGTGGCGCTTGATGTCGTCGAAGAACACGCCCTGACCCTGGACGAGCCGGTTGTCCTCCTTGCGCGGGACGCTGACGCCCATCGCGGCGCCGTGCTGGCGGGTTCCGGCTTCGGTCTCGACGGCGGTCACGCGGCACCGCCCTGCCCGACGGCCACGACCGCCTCGATGATGTTCCAGTAGCCGGTGCAGCGGCAGATGTTGCCCTGCAGCGCCAGCTTGACATCGGCCTCGCTGGGGTGCGGGTTGCGCTCGAGCAGCGCCGTCGCGCTCATCAGCATGCCCGGGGTGCAGTAGCCGCACTGGAGGGCGTGGCAGTCCTTGAACGACTGCTGCAGCGCGGTCAGCTCGCCGTCGTCCGAGGCGAGGCCCTCGACGGTGCGCACCGAGGCGCCGTCGGCCTGCACGGCCAGGATCGAGCAGCTCTTGACGGCCAGGCCGTCGACGAGCACCGTGCAGGCGCCGCAGCTGCCGGTGTCGCAGCCGACGTGGGTGCCGGTCAGGTCGAGATCGTCGCGCAGGAAGTGGACGAGCAGGCGGGAGGCCGGCACCTCGCGCTCAACGGTGTCGCCGTTGATCTCGACCGAGATCGCGCGGCTCGTGGCAGGAGTCGTCGACACGGTCATCCCTTCGCTCGCTGAGCTGCTCGCAGGACTGCTCGCACGGCCGAGACCTCGGCCAGGTGGCGCCGATAGTCGGCGCTCGCGTGCACGTCGGACGGTGGGTCGAGCGACGCGCCGAGCCCCTCGGCGGCCGCACGCACCGAGGCTTCCGAGAAGTCGCCCGAGGCCAGCCGCTGCTCCATCGCGGTCGCGCGCACGGGAGCCGCCGAGACGCAGCCGATGGCGATGCGCACGCCGCCGGGCGACACGGAGGCTGCCGCGCTGACGAGGTAGGTGCCGTGCGCCCCCAGCGTGACGCCGTCCATCGCGTCGCCGCTACCGGGCCTGCGCGTCGGCACCGAGACCTTCGTCAGCAGCTCGCCCTCCTCGACCGCGGTCGTGTAGACGCCGATCAGGAACTCCTCGGCAGCGACGATGCGCTCGCCCGCCACGCTGCGGATCGTCATCGTGGCGTTGAGCGCGACGAGCAGCGGCGGCAGGTGGTTGGTGGGGTCGTTGACGCAGATGTTGCCGCCGATGGTGCCGCGGTTGCGCACCTGCACGTCGGCGATCGTCGAGACCACCTCGGCCAGCACGGGGCGGGCGACCTCGACCTCGGACGACGCGCCGATCTGCGTGCTGGTCACCATCGCGCCCAGCTCGAGCGCCGACTGGTCGGCCGAGAAGCCGATCCGGCGGAGCTCGTCGAGATCGGCAAGATCGACCAGGACGTCGGGCGCGGCGGCGCGGGCCTTCATCACGTTGACAAGCGTCTGGCCACCGGCGAGGGCGCGTGCGCCGTCGTACCCGGAGAGGAGGGCGATCGCCTCCTCGATGGTGGCCGGCCGCGCGTATTCGACCTCACGTAAGAGCATGGTCTATTGGTCGCACAAGGCCCGTGACATGTCAAGCAGGAACCTGGTGTAGAGTCGCCGCATGGCCACCTATGACGCCGTTTTCATCGGCTCGGGCATCAACTCGCTGGCCGGCGCGGCGCTGCTTGCCCGCGCGGGCTGGAGCGTCTGCGTGCTCGAGCGCAACGAGATTGCAGGCGGCTGCATCCGCACCTCGGCCGACCTGACACTGCCGGGCTTCACGCACGAGCTGATGGCCTCGTGGCACCCGCTCTTCACCGGCTCCGCCGCCTACGCGGAGCTGAAGGACGAGCTGGGCCGCCGCGGGCTCGAGTACGTCAACACCGACCTACCGACGGGCAGCCACTTCCCCGACGGCTCGGCGGCGTTCGTGTCGTGCTCGCTGGAGGAGAACGTGGCCGCGTTCGACCGGCTGGCGCCCGGCGACGGCGCCGCCTGGGAGCGGCAGTTCAGCGCCTTCATGGCCAACGCCGACCTTTCGTTCGGCATCCTCTCGACCGAGCTCTGGTCGGGCGGCGGGCTCCAGCTCGGGCGGACGGCGCTGAAGCGGCTGGGCCGGCGCGGCCTGCTCGAGTTCGTGGGCGGGACGCTGACGACGTGTCGCGACTGGACGACCGCGACATTCGCGTCGGAAGCGGTGCGCGGGGTGCTGGCGCCCTGGGTGCTGCACACCGGGCTCGGGCCCGACCAGGCGGCGTCAGGCTTCATGACGCGGGTGATCGCAGCGGCGCTGCAGCTGGGCGGGATGCCGGTGCCGGTGGGCGGCGGCGTACGGCTGGTGGAGGCGCTCGCCGGGATCGTGCGCGACGCGGGCGGCGAGGTGCGGGTTGGCGCCGAGGTCGAGCGGATCCATGTGTCGGGCGGGCGCGCGACCGGGGTAGTCGTGGCCGGCGGCGAGGTCGTGCACGCGCGCCGCGCGGTGGCCGCGAACGTCACGCCGCAGCAGCTCTACGGCCGCCTGCTTGCGCCGGGCGGCGCGCCGGCCGGGGTTGTCGAGGCGGCCAGTGCGTTCCGCTACGGGCGCGGCGAGCTGCAGATCCACCTGGCCCTGGACGAGCCGCCGCGCTGGACCGGCCCCGACGCCGAGCGCCTCGCCCGCTGCCCGATCGTCCACGTCACACCGGGCCTCGACGGCGTCTCGTGCGCCGTCAACGAGGCAGAGCGTGGCCTGCTCCCGGCCGAGGCGACAATCGTCTGCGGGCAGCCGTGCGCGCTCGACCCGTCGCGTGCGCCCGCAGGCAAATCGATCCTCTGGCTCCAGCTGCAGGAGCTGCCGGCGGGCCGTGTCAAGGGCGACGCCGCCGGCGAGCTCGACGTGGGCGACGGCACCTGGACGGAGGAGCTGCGCGAGGCGTACGCCGACCGGATCGTGGCCCGGCTCGCCCGCTCGATCCCGAACCTGCCCGCGGCGACGCTGAAGCGCGTCGTCCTCTCCCCCGCCGACCTCGAGCGCCTCAACGTGAACCTCGTCGGCGGCGACATCTACGGCGGCTCGTGCGCGCTCGACCAGAACCTGCTGTGGCGGCCGCTGGCGGCGGCGCCGGGGCACGCGACGGCGGTGCGCAACCTCTTCCACATCGGCGCGAGCACCCATCCGGGGCCGGGCCTCGGCGCCGGGTCGGGCTACCTGGTGGCGAAGGCGCTGACGAAGCCCGACCCGGTGCGCCGCGCGCTGGGCACGCTGGGGCTGAAGCGGTGAGGACGTCCGTTCGGGGCGAGGCTCAGCCTGGATCCACCGTTTTTCGTGATCGCGGGGCGCTCGTCCGGGCTGTCAGGACGCGCTGGGGCCGTACGGGGCGGGCCGGTGGCCCGTTGCGGAGGCTCCAGCGCGGAGCGCACCGGCCGGGTGCAGGCCCCACCG
>JANXXF010000181.1 GCA_025350775.1 Actinomycetes bacterium | reverse complement strand
GACATGTCGCTCGACTCGCCGCACTGGGCGTCCATCCAGTACCAGAACGCCAACAACTCGGTGCGCGTCACCGAGGCGTTCATGCAGGCCGTCGACGCCGGAGCCGACTGGAACCTGATCGCCCGCACCGACGGCACCGTCGTGCACACGCTGCCGGCGCGCGACCTGATGCGTCAGATCGCCGAGGCCGCGTGGCGCTGCGCCGATCCGGGCGTCCAGTACGACACGACGATCAACGCCTGGCACACCTGCCCCAACTCGGGCCGCATCAACGCGTCGAACCCGTGCAGCGAGTACATGCACATCGACGACTCGGCCTGCAACCTCGCCTCGCTGAACCTGATGAGGTTCCGCCGCGAGGACGGCGAGTTCGACGTCGAGGCCTTCGTGCATGCCGTCGACGTCGTGTTCCTCGCGCAGGAGATCCTCGTTGGCTACTCGTCGTACCCGACGCCGCAGATCGAGCGCAACGCGCGCGCGTTCCGCCAGCTCGGCATCGGCTACGCCAACCTCGGCGCGCTGCTGATGGCGCGCGGCCTGCCCTACGACTCGGACGACGGGCGCGCGTACGCCGCCGCGATCACCGCGCTGATGACGGGCCGCTCCTACCGCAAGTCGGCCGAGACGGCCGGGCGCATGGGGCCGTTCGCCGGCTACCAGCCGAATGCCGCCGCGATGATCGGCGTGATCGCCAAGCACCGTGCCGCCGTCGCCAACATCGAGCACTCCAACTCGGTGCCGGCCGACCTGCTCACCGCCTGCCGTCGGGCGTGGGATGACGCGCTCGACCTGGGCGAGGTCAACGGCTACCGCAACGCGCAGGCCTCCGTGCTGGCGCCCACCGGGACGATCAGCTTCATGATGGATTGCGACACGACCGGCGTCGAGCCCGACTTCTCGCTCGTCAAGTCGAAGAAGCTGGTCGGTGGCGGCGAGATCACGATCGTCAACCAGACGGTGCCGATGGCGCTCACCGAGCTCGGCTACGCCCCGCGCGAGGTCGACGACATCAACGCGTGGATCGACGAGCGCGGCTCCGTGGTGGGCGCCCCGCACATGCGCAGCGAGCACTACCCGGTGTTCGACTGCGCGATCGGTGATCGCGCGATCCACTACATGGGTCACGTCAAGATGATGGGCGCCGTCCAGCCGTTCATCTCGGGTGCGATCTCGAAGACGGTGAACATGCCCGAGGAGGCGACGATCGACGAGGTCGCCAACCTCTACCGTGAGGCCTGGCGCCTCGGCGTGAAGGCCGTCGCGATCTACCGCGACAACTGCAAGGTCGCGCAGCCGCTCTCGAAGAAGAGCGACTCGTCCGGCCCGGCCATCTCGCCGGCGACGCTCGCGCCGGCGCCGAAGCGGCGCCGGCTGCCGGACGACCGCACCGAGGTCGGCCGCAAGTTCCGTGTCGGCGAGTACGAGGGCTACATCCACGTCGGCGTCTACGACGACGGCACCGCCGGCGACATCTTCGTCGACATCGCCAAGGACGGCACGACGCTGGCCGGCCTCGTCAACTCGCTGATGATCTCGGTGTCGCTCGGCCTCCAGCACGGGGTGCCGCTCGAGGTGTACGTCTCGAAGTTCGCACACATGCGCTTCGAGCCGTCCGGCGCGACCAACGACCCCGACATCCGCGTCGCCAAGTCGCTCGTCGACTACATCTTCCGCTGGATGGGCAAGCGCTTCCTCACTGTCGACCAGCAGGAGGAGATCGGGGTCCTGTCGCCCGAGGTGCGCCAGCGCCTTGCCGAGCGCTACGACGCCGGCGAAGCCGCCAAGGGCGCCGCTGCCCCGGCCGACTACACCCCCGCCCCGACCGGCCAGACCGCGCTCTTCAACTCGTTCGAGGACGCCGTCGAGTGCGCCCGCTGCGGCGGTCGCATGGTGCGGACGGGGAGTTGCTACACGTGCCGGGACTGCGGGACGAACACCGGGTGCAGCTGAGGCGTTCCGGACACTTCGATCCAGTCGGCGCGAACTCAGGGGTCGGGCCGGAGCTCGATGCGCGCGCCGCTGACCAGGTCGACGTTCACCTGGTTGTCCGCCTGACCACATGCGACGGCTTCGCAGTCGACTACCCCGGCTTCACGGTCGTCGCCGCGGCGCCAATCCGGTGGCATGTGCGCGGCGCGGGACCGTTGCCCGGTTTCGCACCGCGGAGGAACGAGGCGGCGCAGGTCCAGTGCCCGTCCGAGACGACGACGCTGATCGTGCCAGCGTGGTCGTCCGGAGCACCAGCGTGCTCGCAGCCATTGGAGCTCGCGTGCCGCCACGTCGCGAAGGCCTTGGCGGTTCCACCCGCGACCGCGGAGCCCACGACCTCGAGCTGGTCAAACTTTCCGCAGCTGGAGGGGGCGAGCGTCCACGCGACCGTCACCTTGTCAGCGGGATCCGGGTCACTGATGTCCACCTCATACGTCGTCTGGGACGGATCCGGGACATACCAGGCGAGGATCGGCTTGAGCACCGGCGGACGATTCGGCGTCACGGCAGGCGACGCCGCTGTCGTTTTGGCCGTGACGGCGATGTGAGTGCACGGCCCGCCGATCTCGTACTGGTTCGTCAACTGATACCGGATGCGAGACCGCAATGTCCTGCCGACGCTGTTCGCGAATTCGTGGTCCTGTCGTTCCGGGTCCGTGGCCGGGTCAGGGAAAGCGCCTTCGTACTGGCCGAGCGGAATGACGTCGGAGTCGGCGCCGAGCTTCGCGAGCTGCTCCCGAGCCGCCTGCGCGCGTTCCCCGTTCCCCTCGGCCACCAGGCCACCCTGTTGCACGAGCTTGGCAATCGGCCCCGGCAATTCACTGCCGGTCGGGATCAGGTAGGCATTCATCGTCACGATGACACGGTCGTAGGGCGTGCAGTCCTTCGCGTGGTAGACCCATTGCTCGAATTCGAGATCCTCTCCCGTCTTCCGCGTGAACTGCTCGGGACCAGCGATGAAGAACTGCCTGCTCTCGCCCGTCGCGCGAACGTCACTGACCACGATCACGCGCCCGGACGGCAGGCTCGGATCCGCATCGGCGCCGTACCGATCCTCGAAGAGCTTGCGTGTTGCCGGACTGTTGACGTACGGTCGAACCAGGAGGCCGTGGAGGATGAACGTGTACTCGCCGACCTTGGCATTCGGTTCCGGAGGTTTATGGCGGAGATCCGAGCGACCGGCCGAAGCTGGGGCGAGTCCGATCAGCAGAGCTCCGGCCGCGCCCAGGGCGCTCAGCCACCATTTGGATCTCGCGAGCAAGTCTTTCATCTTCTCGACGCTGTCCTCCTCGGTGGCCGGACGATACGTCATCTCTCCCCTCGCTGTCTGGGTTGTTGACCCGGGCGGCAACAGCGCGCTAGAGTCGCCGTGCGACACGGCTGGTACGGGCAGGATGTCCGTCTGGAGGGGAGGTGCGGTCATGACGTTCCGCTCTGCACGTCTCGCGTTTTGCCTGGGCGTCACAGCCGGCGCGGCCGCCCTCCTGTGGTCGGCCGCGCCTGCGCTTGCCGACGGCTCGTGGAGCGTTGCTCCGACGACGCTCGACTTCGGGACGGTAACGGCCGCACCGCTCGGACAGGTCACCCTGACGTTCACACTCACCAACCCCGATCCGAAGTACTACGTGCTGTTCGACATCGAGCAGGCCGGCGCGCCCTCGCGGGTGGTCGAGGTCAGCCGCAACCCCGGCAACAGCACTCCGGACTGCGCAACGATGGTCGGGGCGAGCGCGACGTGCACGCAAAAGGTCTACTTCCGTCCGTCCGAGCCCGGCCACTACTCGTTCACGTTCGTCATCAAGGGCGGTCTCCAGCAGCCCGGCGGGCTGATCTACACCACGCACACCGTGACCGTCAAGGGCGTCGCCGTCGCCGCCGGCACCACGACCACCAAAGCACCCGGCCCGAAGCCCCCGCCCGCACCGAAGACGGAGGCGAAGGAGAAGCGCATCACGACCCTGCGCCTGCTCTTCGACGAGCGGATCGCCGACGAGAAGCACAGGCTGCGCGCCGAGATCCACGATGCGGACCTCACGAAGACGGCGATCGAGGCGCGCATGCGCGAGCAGTGGGTGCGGCTGTCGGACGCCATCGGCGAGCAGGAAGCCACGCTCGCCGCGAAGGCAGAGGTCGAGGCCGGGCTCGTCGCGACGAAGAAACAGCTCGAGGCGATCGCGGCCGAAGAGCTGACCGTTCCCACGGCCGTGCGGCCGCTCGCAGCCCGGCGTGACAAGCTCGCGGCGGAGGTCGCCCGGCTGAACGGCCTCGTGCTTGGCGGCAACGACGGGCTGCTACCCCAGCTGGCGAGCACGCAGGCACAGCTCGATCGCGCCCAGCAGCAGCTCGACGCGAAGCTGCCCGCGCGCACGGGCCTGGCGGCGGATCGTGCCAAGCTCGTCGCCGAGCTCGACCGCCTCGACCAACGCCTGCTGGCACTGAGCAAGCAGGAGCTGCGCGCCAACACGGAGCGGGAGCTGGCGGAGAAGGCAGTCTCGCGCGCCGTCACCAGGCGCGCCGACCTCGACGCGGAGCTCACGGGCGCTGCGCAGAAGCTCGCAGCCCTCGACTTCTCGCTCAACGACGTCGAGGTCGAGGCAGATGGAAAGGTCGTCTACGACGCGCAGCTGAACACCCCGTTCAAGGAGCTCGAGGATCTGAACGCGGAGATCGCCAGCGGTCACGCAGCGCTCACCCGCCTGAACAGCCTGCGGGAGCACGTCACCGACGCCTTCCTCTCCGCGCAGGACGCGACGATCGCATCACGCACGCGGCTCGCGGCCGCGATCATGGACGTCGCCGAGAAGAAGGCCGCGATCGACTTCGCCTACAACGCTTACGACGTGATCAAGGCAGGGTTCAAGGGCGGTCTCGTCGGTGCGGTAACCGAGACCGGAAAGAAGGTCGTCGAGACGCTGGTCAGCACGTACGTGATCCCGAGTCCTTCCGGCATCGAGGCCGGGAGCATCGAGGCGGAGTTCAACGACCGCTACGACGCCAAGCTGAAGGAGAGCATCTCCAAGCCCAACCTCACCAAGGTCGGCGTCGAGCGCGTGCTGAAGGAGACGCTGTCGAAAGCGGGCAAGGACGCCCTCAACCAGCGGCTTGGCCCGCTCATCTTCGTGAAGGTCTACGGGACGGTGCCTGCGATCTACGGCGAGGCCGGCGGGCGCATCGCGACCCAGACGCAGGGGGTCGTCCTCCGTCTCGTCAGGGAGCAGCTCGCGCGACAGGAGGATGATCCGCGATGGAACGGTGCAGGTGATCCGCGTCGGGCTCTTGGGGACGAGATAGTGCCCGGTCGTGATTCCTGCCAGACGCGCAGAGACCGGTGTGCAGGAGCCGGACACCGAGGCTGAGGCGGGCGAAACCAC
>JANXXF010000147.1 GCA_025350775.1 Actinomycetes bacterium | reverse complement strand
GATCCTCGAGGCGGCCGAGGCGACGGCCGCCGTCACCGACGACCCGCTGGAGCAGATCGCCGCGATGTGCAGGACGTTCTTCGAGGTCACCCACCGCGACCAGGCGCAGGTACGGGCGTTCTTCTCGTTCTTCGGCGAGCTCAAGGGCGAGTACCGGGAACGGATCGACGCGCGCCGCCAGGAGCTCTCGGCGCTGCTCGAGGAGATGTTCCGGCGGGCGGTCGAGACCGGCGCGATCCGCCCGGTCGAGCCGCGCGTCGCCATGCTCGTGTTCGCCAGCGTGTTCAACTGGGCGCCGCACTGGTACCGGCCCGGCGGCTCGCTGGGGCCGGACGAGCTGGCCGACTTCGTCTTTCACACATTCATGGACGGGCTGACGCCGCGCCCGGGCACCGGCGGGTAGCCGCCTCAGCGGCCGGCGGGCATCGCCGTGTCGAGCAGCGACCAGTCGTCGTAGCGGCCGTACGCGTAGGGGAGGAAGTCGGCGGCGGGAATGCGCGCCACCGGGCGGCAGCGGGCGAACAGGTCGCCCTCGATGTAGGTCGCGCGCCGCACCGAGACGACCTCGAGCTCGTCCAGCGGGTCGTGGGGTGTGCCGCGCAGAACGACCGTGCCGGTGCCCTCGCGGTTCGACAACAGCTTCACGTCGAACTCGGCAAGCGTGAGGATCGCGTCGCCCTCGAGGCCGTCGCCGGTGCAGCTCGGCGTCGCCTTGATGTTGAAGTTGGCGCCCTGCCCCTCGGTCGGGCCGTGCTCGGTCGTGAGGTCGCCGCTGATCTCGATCAGCCGGACGCCGTGCCGCTCGACCCAGCCGCTCATCCGGCTGCCGCCGCGGTTGAGGTGCGTCGTGCACAGCTTCTTCGGCTCGCCAAAGACGTCGCGGCCGAGCACCAGCGCGTGGTCGGTCGTCATGTACATCGCCAGCACGTACGTCGCCTCGACGCCCTGGTGGCGCGCCGACACGTAGATCGCGCCGCCCTCGTAGTCGCCGACGCAGTTCGACTGCCAGCGGCCGACCATCGCTATGCAGAGCGGCTCAGCGGCCGGCTCGAGCGGCGGCGGCAGGATGCGCGCGACGGTCTCCGGCCGGGTGAGGAACTCCACCTGCAGCATCTCGGAGTTGACGAAGCGGGGCGCCATCAGGGTGGCGCGGATGCGGGCGATCTCCTCGGGGGTGCGGACGAGTCCCATGGGGCGGCTCCTTCGGCGCGGGCGGCGGGGCGGGCGGCGGGGCGGGCGGGGCGGTTCAGATCGGGCAGGAGGCGACTTCGAGCTGCAGGATCGCGAGCATCCGGCCGAAGCCGATGAACTGGCCCGCCATCATCATCAGCTCGAGCAGCTCGGCCTCGTCGAAGAGCTCGCGCAGCGCCCGGATGTCGGCGTCGCCGATCGAATGATGGTCGAGCGCCATCTGCTCGCCGAAGGCGATCGCTGCCTGCTCGCGCGCGGTGTAGGTGGGCGCGCCGCCGAGGTGGTCGACGGCCTGCGCCTCGTCCTCGCGCAGGGTGTCCTGCTGGAGGCGCGCCGCCTTGCAGGTGACACAGCCGTTGAGCGTGGCGATGCGCAACCGGACGAGCTCCTTGAGGCGCGGCTCGAGGCGGGCGGCACCCTCGGCACTCCCTGTGTTCGAGCCCCAGGGGTAGTAGAACCTGAGGTAGTCCTCGAGCAGCTGGGGCTGCGCGGCGAAGGCGCGGGCGACGTGCTGCGTCGACCAGTCGCCATCGCGCGCGCCGTCGTGGAGGTCGCGGAGGTACAGCGGAAGCTCGACGGGCTCGATCAGCGTGACGCGGGACACGCGACCCCCTTCTGGACGAGGCTGGCACGGCTCGAAACAGGCTCTTCGAGCGTACCACGGCCAAGCCGCTCGCTCGGCGGGCCGGTTGGCCGGAAGGTGTGAGCTCGGGCGCGGCCGCAGGCGCCGGGCCTCGCGTGCGCCGGGCGGTTGACACGGGCCTGCTCCCTGGGAGATCATTCCACTCGACCGGATGGTCGAACGAAATGGGGGCTAGCGATGCGACTAGTTACGGTCACGCCGTGAGACCTCCAGGCCTCCCGACCAGGGCTGGCGTCCACAGCCCAGGCGCCGGCGAGAACGCCCCTGACCGGCCAGCGCACGGCAGCGTCCTGCTTGAGGCCGTCGGCATCGTCAAGAGGTATCCCGGCGTGCATGCGCTGAAGGGCG
>JANXXF010000107.1 GCA_025350775.1 Actinomycetes bacterium | reverse complement strand
TCGGCCCCGTCCAGCCCTTGCGCGACACCGTCACTTCCACGAAGCCGCCGCGATTCCCGGGCGTCGAGAAGCGGGAGTAGGCGGCCTTCGCAATGCAGCCGGCCCCATTGCAGTTGATCCAGCCGTCGCCCTCGACACCCGTCTCGGCGCTGCGCAGGCGCAGCGGCGGCGCGACCCGGATCAGGCGCAGGTCGATCGGCGGCGGCGCGGCCACGACCTCGCCGACGACATCGACGCCGCCACCGACCACGACATAGGGGTAGGCCGGGTCGGGGTAGAGCTCGCCGGTCGGCTCCGCCAGGTCGGGGGTGAGGATCGGGCCGGGCTGGGGCGCGGTGCCGTCGAGGCTCCAGACCTGCTTCAACGAGCGGTTCCAGAACTCGAGCTGGTGGATGCCGTTGGGGTCGCGGATGCCCTGGCCGAGGAACAGCGCCGGCTGCCCGCCCGTCGCGTCGTCGAGCCACGTGACGTTCGCCGGCAGGTCGTGCACGAAGTCGTTCGAGAAGGAGTTCGACGACGTCCCAGCCGAGACCCCGCCGGCGATGCCCCAGGCGACCGCGAGCAGGGCGGCGCCCCACGCGACGCCGGGCAGCGCCGCTCGCGCCCGTCGGCCCCGCAGCACCCGTGGCGCCAGCGTCACTGCGCCGGCGATGCCGAGCATGCAGCACAGCAGCCACGTCGCGCCGGGCACGTCGAGCGCCACCTGCCGGTTGAGCATCTGCAGGATCGCGAAGCCGTACGCCTCAAAGTAGAGGTGGAGCTGCATCTGGTACGGCGTCGTCACCAGCATGTACGCGACGAAGCCGATCGAGGCGAGCAGCGGCAGCGTGCGCAGGCGGCGGCCGTGCAGCCACGAGGCGGTGCCGACGAGGAACAGCGGCGCCACGTAGATGAGGTTCCGCTCCTCGGTGAGTGTCGAGAAGATCGTCGAGAGGTATGCGGACTTGATCCCTGCGTAGAGCGCGATGCAGACGAGCCCGGCCGCGAACACCGAGCGGAACGCGCGCAGCTCCGGTGTGCGCGCCTCGCCGCGCGGCCGGACGAGCGACGCCAGGCCCACCACCACCGGCAGGATGCCGAGCCCGATGGTGAGCGCGCCGCCCGCCCAGAGGCCGTACTCGATCAGGCGGCCCTTGTAGTAGCGCGTCGTGATCAGCCATTCGAGCGTGTAGCTGCCCAGCGCGCCGGAGACCACGATCGCGGCGAGCGCGACCAGGACGAGGGCGCCCACCAGGTCCCACGGCGTCCAGCGGCTGCGCCAGGCGCGTGCCCGCTCGCTCGACCAGGCGTACAGCAGCGCGGCCAGCAGGAAGGCGACCGTCAGCGCACGCAGCTGGTCGCGCACCTGGGGCACCGCGAACGCCGCCAGCACGCCCCCCGCGATCCAGAGCGGGCGGCGCGTCGCGAGCGCCTTCGCGAACAGGAAGAAGGCGAGCGCCGCCGCTGGGTAGGCGAACGGCTCCTCCAGCAGCTGCGACGAGTACGCGAGGGCCGGCACGCCGACGGCACCCAGCGCCGCGAACAGCGCGTAGCGCGGCGGCACGATCGTGCGTGCCAGCCAGTACGTCGGGAAGGCAGTCGCCACCATCGCGGCGACGCCGATGTACTTCGCCAGGTCGTACGCCGTGCGCGTGTCGTGGACGAGCCAGGCCGGCGCTGTGAAGAAGGGCACGAGGCTCGTGAACTGGTACGGGACGCCGCGGCGCGCCGGCTGCCCCGTCTCGGCGATGGCGCGGGAGATCTGGGTCATCTCCAGCTCGTCGGTGAAGAGCCACGGCGCCTTGTGCTCCCATGCCAGCCAGGCGTAGAGGACCCCGATCGCGAGGACGCCGGCGAGTAGCGGCACCACGGCGAGGAAGCGGTCGAGCAGCGCGGCGGAGGCCGGCGCGGCGCGGCGGGGAACGGCAGGCGCGGCGGCACGACTCACGGGCGGAAGGGTAACGGATGGCCTCCCCGGTGACCTCGGGCGCCGTTACGATCGGCGGCGTGCGCACCGCCCTCGTCACCGGATCGAGCGGCCTGATCGGCTCCGAGCTGGTGGCCTTCCTCGACGCGCACGGCTGGCGGGTTCATGGCGTCGACAACAACATGCGCCGCGACTTCTTCGGGGAGGGCGGCGACACGACGTGGAACCTTGAGC
>JANXXF010000093.1 GCA_025350775.1 Actinomycetes bacterium | reverse complement strand
GCTTCGACCACCTGGCTGACGCTGACACCCCAGTGGGGGTGAGCGATGCTGTCGAGGATGGCGCGTGCAGGCCGGGCGATGGTGGTCGTCAGGGCGTCACCGAAATGGTGGTCGCGGCCACCCCAGATCTGGCCTGCCGGCATTCTCACGTAGCGAACGCGCGTGCCCTGCCAGCTCCACGGCCGGTGCGCGTGGGGAACGACGACGACGATCTCACGGAAGGCCTGATCGGAGAGCCGATGCTGGGCGAGAGCCTGGCCGGCAGTAACAAGGTGTGGGCCACGGGCGAGCGCCCCGACGAGCTCCAGGGCCGAGACGCGAAGGCTGCCGCTCTCCGAGCGGACGGCGTACGTCCCGCGCCTGATCGGATTGAGCCAGCCTGCCAGGGCGAGACGATGGATCGCAATCTGGCTGCGCCGACGCTCGCCGGTCACACCGTCGATGATCGCCCAGCCGTCGGGCAGCAGAAGCACGCGGCTGCCGGCCTCGTGCAGGGCCGCCATGATCGCGGACGCGCCTGGCCCGAGGCGCGCTGGAAGGTCGCTCTCGGCCATGGGAATCATGTATTCAACGTAACACATAATAGGGAACGTATCAGGTGTGCCTCTGCCCTTTTCAGCATGCTTGAGAAGTCGAGATAATGTAAGTTTCGCATTAGCTAATAGGAAGATAAATCGACGCCTTGGCCCCTGTGTAGTTACGCACCCGTCAGTACCGGGTGACGGCCGAGTAGGTGACGCCGCGACGGATGTCCACCTCGGTGAAGCACGTTCCCAGGTGGCCGCTCCGGCGACTCGCTGGAGCAGGGCGGTGAGGTCGAAGACGGAGCCGGCGCGCAGTGCCATGTGCTCGACGCTAGCGCCGCCGGTCATGAAGCTTTGTGCCAGCTCGTCCACACCTGTGAATGTCCGCCATGCTCCGTACGGTCACCGTATCTGTATCGTGTATCGATATATGATACAAGGGGGATAGCATGATCAGCTCCGCCGACATCTACGTTCTCGTCGGGCTCCTGACATTCGGGCCTGGGCCGTGGACCTTCCGCGAGCTTGCGCAGTACCTGGCGGTGCCGGTGCCGCTCGTGCAGCGCTCCCTCGGGCGCGCTGCGGAGGCCTCCCTGTACATGCCCGAGGCCCGGCGCCTTCAGCTCCCGAACCTCGAGGAGTTCCTCATCCATGCTGCCCGATTCGTCGCGCCGGTGCAGCTCGGGGTGGTGGTGGCGGGCGTGCCGGCGGCGTGGGCGGCGCCGCCGCTGTCGAGTCTGATCGTCGAGTCGGGCGACGAGTTGCCGCCGGTGTGGCCGTGGGCCCACGGACGTGTGCGCGGGCAGGCGCTGCAGCCGCTTCACGCTTCGGCTCCCGAGGCTGCGAGTCGTCACCCCGGCTTCGGCGAGGCGCTTGCGGTCGTCGATTCGCTGCGAGCGGGCGATCTCCGGGTGCGTTCGATCGCGGCGGGTGTCATCGAGGATCTGCTGCGTGGGACGGGGCAGGCAGTCGGATGAGCGACGCGCAACTGAGCCTCGCCGCCGCGATCCTCGGGCCGCTCTGGGTCGAGGTCGTTTTCGTCGGCGGGGTGACGATTCACCTGTGGCTGACCGACGAGGCCGCTCCGCCTGCCAGGGCGACAGACGACGTCGACGTGATCTGTGACGTGCACACGCGCGGCGCGTACTACGCGGTTGCCGAGAGGTTGCGCGAGCGGGGTCTCACGGAGGCGCTGGACGAGCCGGTGATGTGTCGGTGGCGTCACCGCGCGACCGGACTTGCGATCGACGTCATGCCCGTGGCCGGCGACGTCCTCGGCTTCACGAACCGGTGGTACTCGCTCGGCATCGAGACGGCGGTCGAGCGCACGCTCGGCTCCGGCGCGGTCATCCGCGCGGTCACGCCGCCAGTCGTGGTCGCGACCAAGCTCGCTGCCTGGCGAGGGCGAGGCCGAGGCGACGTCATCCTCAGCCGCGACGTGCACGACATCCTCGTCCTCGTGAACGGCCGCGGCGAGCTCGCGGAGGAGCTTGCCGGGCAGCCGACCGAGCTCCGCGACTACGTCGCTGCGGAACTCAAGGCGCTGCGGGCGCTTCCGTACTTCGACTATGCGATCCAGGGCGTCGTGCGGGGTTACGGGCCGGCAGCGACGGCCCGAGCCGCTGTTGTGCAGGAGCGCGTCGCGGCGATCGTCGCTCGGTTGTCCACGACGCCGTAGGCGTCGCGGCGGCCTTCGTGCGGGAGCCCGGTTGCCCTCGACCGCCATGTCCCGTACGGTCACGGCCACGGTCAGCAGGCAGGGGAGGGGCGACGGTGACCACGGCCACAGGCGGCACCGTCTACCTCCCGAAGGGCTGGGAGTGGGATCGCGCGATCCCCGCCGGCGACCGCGACGTGATCGCCGAGCGCATCCTCCAGCTCCCCGCCTGGGCCGACGGCCGGCTGGAGGCGGCGAACCTCGATGTGAAGCAGCTTCAGGGCGGCGGTGGCGCGCGGGGCGGCGCGGGAGGCCCGGCCGGCGGAGGCGTCCTCTCCCGCCTGCGCGTCGGCGACTACCGCGCCGTCTTCCAGCACTACGGGCCGCACGTCGTGATCCTGCGCGTCGCCCGGCGGGCCGAGGTGTACGAGGGCCTCGACCGGCTCACGCTGGTGCGCTGGATCGACCTGGGGTGCCCCATCGACCTGAGCTACAATCCCACGATGCCG
>JANXXF010000015.1 GCA_025350775.1 Actinomycetes bacterium | reverse complement strand
CGCGCTCGCGGGTTGGACGAAGCTGGGAGCGCTCGTCCTCGCGCCGCTCTGGGCCGCGTACCCGGACGGGCTGCGGGCACGCACCGTCGCGCGCTTCGCGGCGGCCTTCGCCGCCGTCTCGCTGGCCGCGTTCTCCGTGCTGCTGCTGGAGCCCGATGTGCTGCACGCCGCGCGCGTGTTCGCCGAGCGGACGTTCTCGTGGCAGCTCGGCCGGGGCTCGCCGTTCTCGCTGTGGGACTGGGGCGCCTACCACGCCGCCGGCATCCCCGACCTGAAGGCGGTGCAGTGGGTGCTGCAGGGCGCTCTCGTCGTGGCCGCGCTCGGACTCGCCGTGTACCCGCGCGGACGACGGTCGCCGCTGCAGCTCGCTGCCCTGACCGGCGCGCTGCTCATCGGTTTCGAGCTCGTGCTCACGCACTGGTCGTGGCTCTACGTGCCGTGGGCGTTCCCGTTCGTGGCGATCGCGCTGCTGGCTCCGCCGCGGGCGCCGGGGCCGGCGCCTGCTCAGACCCCGGCGTGGACCGGCTCGGCGGCGCCCGCGGCGGGCGGGGAGGGTGACCGTGCAGCGGCGTGACCTCCTGACGGCGGCGGGCGCGACCCTCGCTGCCGTCGCCGCGTTTGTCGGCGTCTGGGCGGTGCTGCAGCACGGCTTCTACGGCCGCGACGCGATCACCGACATCCCGGTGTACGAGCGTTACGGCTGGGCGATGGCCGACGGGCAGGTGCCCTTCCGCGACTTCCGGCTCGAGTACCCGCCGGGCGCACTGCCCGTCTTCGTCCTGCCCGCCCTCGGCACCGCTGCCGACGACGGCGGCTACACCGACCGCTTCGGGCTGCTGATGCAGATCGCCGGGGCGCTCGCGCTGGGTGGGGTCGCCGCGGCCGCGCTGGCGCTGCGGGCAACGCGGCGCCGGCTCGCCCTGGCCCTCCTGGCGCCGGCCGTGCTGCCGCTGGCGCTCGGTAGCGTGATCGTGTCGCGCTTCGACCTGTGGCCCGCCGCCATCACCGCCGCTGCGCTCGCCGCGCTGCTGCTCGGCCGCTGGCGGATCGGCGGCGCCGTGCTGGGGCTCGCGTTCGTCACGAAGGTCTACCCCGTCGTGCTGTTGCCGATCGCCATCGCTGCGGCGTGGCGGGCCCGCGGCCGGCGCGAGGGCATCGCCGTCGCCGTCGCGTTCCTCGTCGCTGCACTCGCCGTGCTCGTCCCCTTCCTCGTGCTGTCGCCGGCCGGCGTCTGGGAGATGGTCGTGCGGCAGTCGACCCGGCCGCTGCAGGTCGAGAGCCTGGGCGCGGGCGTCCTGCTCGCCGCGCACCAGGCGTTCGACGTCGGCATCACCTTCCGCTCGGGCCACGGCTCGCAGAACCTGGCGGGCGCGCTGCCGGACGCGCTCGGCGCCCTCCAGACCGTCGCGCAAGTCGCGGTGCTGCTCGCCCTCTGGGCCGGCTTCGCACGCGGCCCGAGTGACCGGGAGCGGCTCGTGCGCGGCTCTGCCGCCGCGGTTGTCGCGTTCGTCGCGCTGGGCAAGGTGCTCTCGCCGCAGTACCTCATCTGGCTGCTGCCGCTGGTGCCGCTCGTCGGCGGGCGCCGCGGGATCCGCGCGGTTGCGCTGCTCACCGTCGCGTGTGTGCTCACGCAGCTCTGGTTCCCGTTCCGCTACTGGCAGCTGGTCGCGCCGCTGATCACTCCCGGCGCCGAGCCGGACGCCCTCGCCTCGTGGCTCGTCCTGGCTCGCGACCTCGTGTTGCTGGCGCTGCTGTGGACGCTGGCCGGGCCGGAGCTCAGGGATACGGGCGTACGAGCGGCTCGATGGCCGTTGCGAGCCCTGACGGCGCGCAGTCGATGACGACGCCCTCGATCCGCACGCCGCCCTCGGCTGTCTGAAAGCGCACCGGCAGCCCGGTGCGCATCCGGTGGATCGCCAGGCGTGCCTCGACGCCGATCACCGAGTCATGCGGCCCCGTCATGCCCGCGTCGGTGATGGCGGCCGTGCCGCCCGGCAGGATGCGCGCGTCGGCGGTCTGAACGTGCGTGTGCGTGCCGACGACGGCGGTGACGCGGCCGTCGAGCCAGCGTGCCAGGCCCACCTTCTCGCTCGTCGCCTCGGCGTGGAAGTCGACCAGGACGAACGCGGCCCGCTCGCGGGCCTCCTCGACGAGCCCGTCGACAACCTCGAACGGCGCTGCCGCCACGGTCAGCGTCAGCGAGCCCATCAGGTTGATCACCGCCACGGCCGAGCCGTCTCGCGCCGTGACGACGCAGAGGCCGCGGCCGGGCGCCGCCGCCGGCAGGTTCGCCGGCCGGATCACTCGCTCGGAGCGCTCCAGGTACGGCCCGATCTCGTCGCGGGCGAAGGCGTGGTTGCCGAGGGTGATGGCGTCCGCGCCGGCGGCCAGCAGCCGGTCGGCCAGGCGCGGCGTGATACCGCGGCCGTCGGCGACGTTCTCGCCGTTGACCACGCAGCAGTCGATCGCCAGCTCCTCGATCAGGCCAGGGAGACGCTCCTCGACGGCCTGCCGCCCGGGACGGCCGACGACGTCGGCGAGAAAGAGCAGCCTCAGCGGAGTGGAAGGGTCGCGGCCGGCCGGACCTCGATCGCGGCGTGGTTGCCGGCGTCGCGGCTGTAGCGGGCGAGCGCCTGGCGCTCGGCCCCGGAGAAGTCGATCAGCGTGCCGACCTTCGACGTGCCCGACTCGACGGCAGAGCCGACCGTCAGCGACGGGTCGGGCTGGAGCCGCGAGACCGACACGACGATCGACGGCGACCCGGTCGGCTGGATGTCGATGCGCGACCCGTACTCGCGCCCGTTGAGGAGCAGCGGCGTGAACGCGACCACCGTTCCGTCGACGGGGGCGTAGACGTCCGTGCCAGCCGGCGCGCCCACGTCCAGCACGCCCGTCGCCGCTCCGTCGCCACCGCGCAGCTGGAAGTACCGGAGCCCGCCGTGCTCGGAGCCGAACACGCGGTGGAAGACGCTCGACAGGAATCCCTCGTTGGCGCGCCGGCCGAGCGGCGTCAGCGGCAGTGCGTCCTGGCGCCCGCCGTGGTAGGCGATCGCGGTGACGAGGCCTTGCGCGATCGGGATCTGGATGCGCAGCGGGCCCTGCAAGGCCACGACGAACGGCGCGGGCGGCCCGGCGGCGGTGGCGGTGGCCGCGGACGCCGGCAGCGCCTGCTTCGTCGACGAGCCCTGCGAGAGCAGGAAGACAAGGAGCGCCGTCACGAGCCCGGCGGCGGCGAGCAGCGCTACCCGGCGGCGACGGGCCACGGCCCGCTGTTCACCGCGTGTCGGGTGGCGGGCGCCGACCGTTGCTGCGCGCGGCGGCATCACAAGCCACCGTAGCGCAACGGCTCCGACGCCGGCAAGACCCCACTTCGTGGCACGGGTTGTAGGAACGCGCCACCCAGGGGGGCTACGATTGCTCGCGTGACCGGCGCCAGCCCGAAGCTGCAGATCCCGCGCTGGATTCAACTCGTCGGGCTGCCGCTGCTGCTGCTGTTCGCCTGGACCGTCGCGGGCCATGTTCGGCACGTGATCTTCCTGTTCCTGATCGCGTCACTGATCGCGCTGCTGCTCAACCCGATCGTGCGCCGCCTCGCTCGCCACGCGCACGTCCCGCGCGGCGTCGCCATCGCGATCGTCTACGCCGCCTTCCTGGTCGCCGTCGTCGCCGCGCTCGGTGGTATCGGCACCGTGATCGTCGGCCAGGCCCGCACCGCCGGCACGCGCGCCGACGACTACTTCACCAAAGCCGAGCGCCCGGGCGGCCAGGTCGCCGCCGACCGCGACGTCGACCGCCTGCAGCAGTGGCTGGACGATCGCGGCTTCACCATCGACGTCAGCACGCGCGGGCACAAGCTGGTCGAGGATGTCCGCCGCAAGGACGTCGGCAAGTACACGACGCGCGCGGTCAACTTCCTCGAGGGCGCCGCCGTCTCGCTCGGACGGACGCTCTTCGACCTCGTGCTGCTGATCGTCGTCTCGATCTACATGCTGCTCGACACGCCGCGGCTCGCCCGCTCGATCGACCGGCGCTTCCCGCCGTTGCCCGGCACACGGCCGCTGCTGAGCCGGATGGAGCATGCGCTGGCGGGCTACGTGAAGGGGCAGCTGCTGCTGTCGCTGATCATCGGCGCGAGCGCCGGCCTGGGGCTGTGGATACTCGACATCGCCGGCCTCTTGCCCGGCGTCGGCACGTACATCCTGCTGTTCGCCGCCTGGGCCGCGTTCACCGAGCTGATCCCGTACGTCGGCCCCTGGGTCGGCGGCATCCCGCCGCTCATCTACGCCATCGTCGTGCATCCACTCTCGGCGATCTGGGTCACGCTGCTGTTCCTCTTCATCC
>JANXXF010000482.1 GCA_025350775.1 Actinomycetes bacterium | reverse complement strand
GAGCTGGTGAGCCCGGCGAAGCGCGGCTATGTCGACTTCACACTGCCGTACCTACGCGAGTACCTCCGCGAGCATGCCACAGCCGATGTCCCTACCGAGACTCCCTGACGCGGCGGCGTCTTCATCCCCATCCCCTACGCTTCCGGAATGCAGCGTGCACTTACCCCGGACGAGATCCTCGTGATCCTGCGCGGCACGCCCGAGCAAGCCGTGTTCGACTGGAAGCAGGACTTCAGCCCACCCCGCGGCGACACCCACGTTGAGCGCGACCTGAAGGCCGGCGAGCTCGTCAAGGACATCTCCGCGATCGCGAACGCGACCGCCTTCAGCCACACGACCGGCTACCTCTTCTACGGCGTCCAGCCGAAGCGCCCCGATCCGTTCATCGGCATCACGGAGACCTGGGACGACGCCCCACTGCAGCAGCTCGTTCGCTCCGCCACCCAGGCCCCGGTCGAGTTCCTCTTCTACACGGTTATCGTGAGATCAGGGGTTGAGATCGCAGTGATCGAGCTGCCTCGATCGCGCCGGCCGCCCCACGTCGTCTCTCGCGACATCGGCAGTCTGCGCGAGGGCCAGATCCTGATTCGCGACGGTTCGACCACACGCGGAATCCGGGCGGACGACCTCTCCCGTCTTTACCTCGAGGTCGGCAACGGCTATGCCGAGGAGCTGCTTCGGCAGTACGGCGCCCTCGCCGCACTCACCAACGCGCGCGCCGTGAAGCAGCGCGCCGACATCGAAGCGGTGCGCCATTTGCAACGCCAGATGGAAAGGACGAGCCGCTGGTCGTCGTCGCCACCGGCCAGTACCTCGGCGAAGGGTTCGACTGCCCACAGCTCGACACCCTCTTCCTCGCCTTCCCCGTCTCCTGCAAAGGCCGCCTCGTCCAGTACACCGGACGCCTCATGCGCACCAGCGCTGGCAAGACGAGCATCCGCGTCTACGACTACGCCGACACCCGCGTGCCCGTGCTGCGCGCCATGCACAACCGCCGACTCCAGACGTACAAGGCGCTCGGGTTTCGCCGCCTCACCGCCGATGACAGCGGCGCGCGCCCGCCACCCCAAGCCTGACATCGAGAAGGCCCTACAGCACGCCCGCAGCTCAATCGTCGAAATCGACCGTGAGTCGACGGTACTTGGCGTTACGACCGCGGGTCGGCTCGCTGATGAGTCCTTCGTGCCTCATGTCCCCCAGCACCTTCCTGATGTGAGCCACGGATGCGTCGGGGCAGGCCCGGTGCACGTCGCCGATCGTGAACTCGTCGCTGATCGACGAGCGCACGAACCGCCTGACTGCTCGCTGCTTCGAGCCGCGTCCTCCCATCGCGCCGACGCGCTGCTCGAACTGGCCGTATGCGCCAGTCAGCACTCCGAGGAAGTACGTCGTCCAGGGAGCGAGATCGTGGGCACCGTCGTGCCAGCCACTCGTGGATGCCGCGAGCGCTTCGTAGTAGGTCTCTTTCGTGTCATCGACGAGCTGCTCGAGGCTGACGAATCGCCCAACCTCGTATGAGTGCTTGTAGAGAAGGAGCAGCGTCAAGAGCCGGGACATCCGGCCGTTCCCGTCACTGAACGGGTGGATGACGAGGAAGTCGAGGACGTATGCGGCTGTGAGGATCAGCGGGTGATAATGCTCGCCGGCGACCGCTGCCTCGTAGCCCTCGTGGAGCTGCCGCATCGCGTCCTCGGTCTTCCAGGCGGCCACCGGGTGGAAGCGGATTCGCGTTGTTCCGTCGGGGAGCTCCTCCTCGACCGTGTTATCGACGACTTTGAAGTGGCCGTGTCTCGTGCTACGGGCCGCGAACGCGTAGAGGTCGCCGTGGAGCTGCTTGACCACGCTCGGGGTGAAGGGGATCGCTCCCGGGGGCGTCGAGTGGATGAGGTCGAGGACACTCCGGTAGCCGGCGATCTCCTGCTCTGACCGATTCTCCGGCGTCGTCTTCTCTTCGACGAGCGCTTTGATCCTGGCCGCGGGCGCCGTGATACCTTCGATTCTGTTGGACGCCTCGGTGCTCTGGACGCGAGCGAGCTGAGTCAGCGAGCCGAGTTGCTGCGGATGCTGGAGCCGGTAGGCCCCCTGGCGACCCTGGGCTTGATCGATCCCCCGGAGCAGCATGGTGATCTCGGCCGGTGTGCGCCCGAGCTGCCGGGACGGGTCGCTAAATGTACTCATTGCCCGAGGAATATAGAGCATTCGCCCGCGAAATGATGCATATGGCGCTTCCGCTGCTCGTCGAGGTCAACCAGATGAGCTTCCCATCCGTGAGCAGCATTGCGGGCGATGTCACGACCCTCCTCGCAGAAGAGATCTCGCTTCGCCACAAGCTGACTCTGCTTCGCGTATGCGCGGCGGTAAAGCAAATCGGCACTCAGACAAGGCCGGCGCACGGCGAGACCTCGTTGAGCTTACGGCAGACGTCGACTTACGGCTCGTACGTGGCGACGGCCATGTTCATCTGGTGCAGATAGAGGTCGACCTGCTCGTGCACGGCCCTGCAGCACCGCGTGCGGCGAGTGGCCGAGGTTCTGACAGCCGATGCCGCCGACGCCCTCCTACTGTCGCCAGCGTCCCGATTCGACTTCAGCGAGCAGGGGCGCGTTCTTCAGCCTAGAGCCGATGCGCGCCATGAACAGGTCGGCGGCGGCCTCGGCGAGATAGCCGGCCGGCAGCTCGGCGACGAGTTCGTTCATGTCGTTGCGGAACTCCGGGTCGGCCAGCTTGGCGGCCAGGTTCCGGGCGAGCTCCGGGTAGCTGAAGGCGCGATCGCCCATGTAGTGGTGGAAGCCCGCAACGACCGCTTCGTCGTCGACGGCCGCGGTCGTCAGGCAGATCCAGAGGTCGAACAGGTCACGGCCTCGGCTGCGCTGGTAGAGCGCCCGCACCTTCGTCCCGAGCAGCTCGGCGAGCTCGAACGTCACGATCTCCGCCTCACCCTTCCACCAGGGGGAGTCCACGCGGTAACGGATCGTGATGGGCGGTTGGTGGGGCGCGGTCTCCGCGATGTTCGTCTCGATCTTGACGCGGATGCGTCCCGGCTGGATCGTCGGCTCGGCGTCCAGGACGACGTGCACCATCTGCCCCGACTGCGTGACCGAGACGCTCTCGAAGCCAACTTCGGCCGTGATCCGCCGGAGAGCCTGGACGTACGGCTTGATCCCGGAGTGCGTGCTTCGCACGTAGTCGAGGTCCTCGCTGTAGCGCCATGCCCTTGCGAGGTGGAGCTTGTGCAGGCAGGTGCCTCCACGCAGCCGGAGCTCGCGCTTGAGCAGCTCGTCGTTCGCGATCTCGACCATCAGGCGGGACAGGATCAGGTCCTGCTCGACCTGATACGGGTACGGCCACGGGGCGCGGGCGGCCCAGGCCGTGATGAACGCGTTCGGGATCAAACGTCCACGTCCACGACGACGTTCACGCGCAGACCCCAGCGCCTGTCCAGCGGGCCCCGACGACCTCCGGCAGGCCCGAGCGGAGTCGGCTCACCTTCGTCGGCCCGCGCCGCCTGCAGCAGCGCCTCGACGTGATCCACCTCGCCGAACCTCTCGACCAGCCAGCCGACACGCCGCGCGATCGAACGATCCCTGCGCGCTGCGATTCGCGAGAGCTCGGCTCCGCGCAGCTCCCCGATCTCGCGCAGAATCGTCGCCACGTTGCCGAGGCCGCCCGTGAATCGCGGCTTCGACACGAGATCGACGACGGTCGTCTCCTTCGTGCTGACGGTGACGTACCCCGTGGGGACGGTGAGCCTCTGCACGGGGTCGGCGGCGACGTTCGGATTCGAGAAGAAGCGCAGGCGCGTCCGCCCGACCGTCTTGTTGCGGACGAACGTGTTGTCCCTGACCATCACCTGGAACACCTGGGGCGCCTGGTGGGACGCGCCGTGCGCCGCGGCGGCCGAGAGCAGAGCGACGTAGTACGGCTGCCCGAGGTGCGTCATCAGCGAGTCGACGAACGACATCCCGGGAGGCCCGCCCCACGTCCGATACTCGGGCGGCACCACCACGTAGAAGCCTCTCGCCGGCGAGACGATGTCGCCCTTCTTGAGGAGCCGGGCGAGCGCCTGGAGCGTCTGCGCGCGACTCAGCCCGAGAGCCTCGACCGCCTCGGCCACGTCGAAGCTGTGACGGCCATGCGAAAGCAGGGTCACGGCAAGATCGCTTGGCCTCACTTTCGTCAACCTGTAGACGAATATAGCTCAAAAGACATCTTTCGTCTACGGATCACTCGGCTCGCTGGTGCCTGGGTTGACGAAATCCGCGGTGGCTGCGCCCGCAGGTCAGCCCGCTACCCCGCCGCCGCCACCTGCGCCCGCCTGCGTTCCAATCGCGCGACCGCCAGCTTCAGCGGCCCACGGCTGAGCAGCCAGTCCACCGGATGCCGCAGCGGCCTAGGCCATGACGCCCGGATCGGCTCGATCGTCGCCGGGTCGCCGACCGCGACGAGGCCGCGCACGGCACCCAGCCGCACCGCCCGCACGGGGTCGGCGAGCAGGCCGAGCAGGAGGCGCGACGCCTCGCCGTCGCCGTAGCCGCCAATCGCCACGCACGCCCACTCCCGCGCCGAGGGCTGCGGGTCGGCGAGGGCGATCTCGGTCAGCCGCGCCCGGGCGTCCGGGGGAGCCCCGAGCGCCGCGAGCGCCCGTACCGCCGCCAGCCGCGCGCTCGCCCGACCGCTGTCGAGCAGGTCAACGAGCGGCGGCACGGCCCGCGCCTCGCCGGCGTGCGCCAGCAGTCGCGCCGCCACGTGGGCGTACTCGGGGTCGCTGCGCAGCGTCTCCAGCAGGACGTCGGTGTCGCCGGCGTCCCGCGCGTCGAGCAGGCGCTTCAGGCCCTCGTCGGGCTCGTCGTCCTCGCGCACCTTCGCTCGCCCCCGCCCCCGCCCCGACCCGCTACTTCCGCGTCGCGCCCGCCGCGACCATGCTCTGCTCGAAGATCTCGAGGCCCTCGCCGAGCTCGTCGTCGGTGAGCGTGAGCGGCGGCAGGAAGCGGACGACGTTGGAGTAGATCCCGGAGCCGAGCAGCAGCAGGCCGCGGTCGAACGCCTCGGCCAGCACGCGGCTGGCAAGCTCGGTGGCTGGCGCCTTGCTGGCGCGGTCGCTCACCAGCTCGACGGCCAGCATCGGCCCGAGGCCGCGCACGTCGCCGACCTCGTCCACCCTCCGCAGATCCTCGAGGCCGCCGCGCAGCCTGTCACCCAGCTGGCGCGCCATCTCCATCGTCTCGGGCCGGCGCAGCTCGTCGAGGATGACCGAGCCGGCCGCGCACGACACCGGGTTGCCGCTGAACGTCCCGCCCAGCCCGCCGGGATGCGGCGCGTCCATCAGCTCGGCGCGCCCGGTCACCGCACCCAGCGGCAGGCCGCCGCCGAGCGTCTTGCCGACCGTGATCAGGTCGGGCTGCACGCCGTAGTGGTCGATCCCCCACATCGAGCCGGTGCGGCCGCAGCCCGACTGGATCTCGTCGGCGACGAAGAGGATGCCGTAACGGTCGAGCAGCTCCTTCAGCCGCGGGATGTAGTCGAGCGGCATCGGCAGGAAGCCGCCCTCGCCTTGCACCGGCTCGAGCACGGCGCAGGCGATGCTCTCGGGGTCGACCTCGGCCTTGAAGAGGAACTCGAGCCCCCTGATCGCGTCGTCGCTGCTAATGCCGCGGTAGGGGTACGGCGCAGGCGCCCGGTACACCTCGGGCGCGAACGGGCCGAACGTCTTCTTGTAGACGATCTTCGCGGTCATCGTCATCGTCAGCAGCGTGCGGCCGTGGAAGGCTCGGTCGAAGACGAGGACGGCGGGCCGGCCGGTGGCGGAGCGGGCGATCTTGACGGCGTTCTCGACGGCCTCGGCACCGGAGTTCGTGAGGAAGCTCTTCGACTGCCCCGCGCACGGCGACACCTCGTTGAGCTTGCGGCACACGTCGACGTAGGAGTCGTACGTGGCAACCATGTTCATCTGGTGGAGGAACTTGTCCACCTGCTCGTGGATCGCCGCGACGACGGCCTTCGGGTTGTGGCCGAGGTTCTGGCAGCCGATGCCGCCGACGAAGTCGAGGTACCGCTTGCCGTCGAGATCGGTGATGACCGCGCCGTCGGCGCTGGCAACCGTCAGCTTCGGGTTCGTGGCCCCTCGCGCCACGTGCTGCTCACGTGCGTCGATCAGATTCTGGGACTTCACGATTACCACTGCTCCTCGTTATCGGGTTGAGCGGATCGTATCGACGGGCAGGAGTCGCCGCCGCCCGCGCATTGCTGCGAGAATTGCGCCCATGCGCAGCATCGATATCAACTCCGACCTCGGCGAGAGCTTCGGCAACTGGACGATGGGCGACGACGCTGCCCTGATCCCGCTGATCACCGCCGCCAACGTCGCCTGCGGCTTCCACGCGAGCGACCCGATCACGATGATCGCCACCGTCGAGACCTGCAAGGCGAACGGCGTCGCCGTCGGCGCCCACCCGGGCCTGCCCGACCTGCTCGGCTTCGGGCGCCGCGTGATGAAGATCACCCCGGAGGACGGCTACGCCTACGTGCTGTACCAGGCCGGCGCGCTCAAAGCGGTCGCGGAGTCGCGCGGCCTCGAGCTGCACCACGTCAAGCCGCACGGCGCCTTCTACACCATCCTCCGCGCCGACGACGAGCTCGCCGCCGCCTTCGTGCAGGCCGTCAAGGACCTTATGCCCCGCCCCGCCGTGTACTGGCCCGACTTCACCGACGCGTCGCTGCCGCGCGAGGCGCGCAAGGCCGGCGTGCGCGTCGTGCACGAGGTGTACGTCGACCTCGAGTACCGGGCCGACGGCTCGATCATCGTCCAGCGCCAGAAGGTGCCGGCCGATCTCGTCAGGGCGCGCGCGCAGATTCGCCGCTGGATCGAGGACGGCGTCGTGCTTGCCGCCGACGGGACGCTGGTGCCGGTGCAGGCCGAGTCGGTGTGCATCCACGGCGACGGCCCCAACGCGGTCGAGCTGACGCAAGCGGTGCGCGCCGAGGTCGAGGCGTGCGGCTGCGCGGTCGCGCCGCTCGTCAACTGACCCCACGCCGGCAAGCAGAGGAGCCCCGTCATGCGCTTCGGACTGATGTTCAGCCACCAGGTGCCGCCCGGCAGCGGGCTCACCTGGCACCAGCCATACCGCGACATGCTCGACTGCCTGCCGCGCGCAGAGGAGCTCGGCTACTCGTCGGCGGTGCAAGTCAGCCACCACGTGCAGCGCGACGGCCTCTGCCCGTCGCCGCTGGTAGCGATGGCGGCCGCCGCCGCGGTGACCCGCACGATGCGCATCGCCACGGGGATCCTGCTCGTGCCGCTGTACGCGCCGCTCAAGCTGGCCGAGGACGTCGCCGTGCTCGACGCGCTCTCGAACGGGCGCTTCACCTTCGGGGTCGCGCCGGGCTACGTGAGCGAGGAGTTCGCCGCGCACGACATCCCACGCCCGGAGCGGACGCGCCGTTTCTGGGAGGCGATCGACCTGATGCAGAAGGCCTGGACCGCGGAGAGCTTCGGCTTCGAGGGCGAGTTCTACCGCGTCGCCGAGGGCTCGTTCGTCAACCCGAAGCCGATCCAGCAGCCGCACCCGCCCATCTGGTACGGCCTCTCCGGTCCGAAGTCGCTGGCCGAGGCGGCCCGCCGCCACGGCGTGCTCTACCCGTCGCCGCGCCACGGGATGGCCGAGCTGAAGGAGCACCTGGCGATCTACCGCGCCGCCTGCGCCGAGGCCGGCTGGACGCCCACCGAGCTGCCCCTGGGGCGTGAGGTGTTCGTCGCCGAGACGCAGGCGAAGGCCGAGGAGCTGGCCGGGCCTGCCGTCACCTACCTCTTCCGCGAGCTGTACGGCGCCAAGTCGGCGGCCGGCGAGAGAGAGCTGCGCGACGACGCCGGCAACGTCGTCACCGACAAGCACGACGTCGACTTCGCCAACTTCAAGGGCCGCTACATCATCGGCACCCCGGAGTTCGCCTACGAGGAGCTGAAGCGCTACCGCGACGAGCTCGGCGTCACCGAGTTCATCAACTGGATGCACCTGCCGGGGCTCGAGGCGGGCGCAGCGATGAAGTCGGTCGAGCTGTTCGCAAAGGAAGTCATGCCGGCCTTCGGGGTAACCGCGTGACCGAGGCAGCCCGCGGCGCAGGGGCGGCCCGCGGCACCGGGGCGCCGGCATGACCGGCGGCCGGCCACACCCCTTCCGCAAGGTGCTGATCGCCAACCGCGGCGAGATCGCCGTACGCATCATCCGCACGCTGCGCGAGCTGGGCATCGGCTCGGTGGCCGTCTACTCGGAGGCCGACGCCGCCGCCCCGCACGTCCGCCTCGCCGACGAGGCCGTGCTGCTCGGGCCCGGGCCGGTCGGTAAGAGCTACCTCGATCGCGAGCGGCTGTTCTGGGCGGCGCGCGAGACCGGCGCCGAGGCCATCCACCCCGGCTACGGCTTCTTCAGCGAGAACGCCGGCTTCGCGCGCGAGTGCGCCGAGAACGGCCTGGTGTGGATCGGGCCGCCGCCGGAGGCGATCGAGCAGATGGGCATCAAGACCGAGGCCCGCAAGCTGATGGAGGAGGCGGGCGTCCCCGTCGTGCCGGGCACGATCACGCCGCTCGGCTCGGCCGGGGAGGCCCTGCACACGGCCCGCTCGATCGGCTTCCCTGTCGCCTTCAAGACCTCGGGCGGCGGCGGCGGCAAGGGCTTCCACGTCGCCTACGGCGAGCACGACGCGATCGCCTCCTTCGAGCAGTCGCGCATCGAGGGCGAGCGCTTCTTCGCCAACGGCGACGTGTACATCGAGAAGTACCTCGAGGATCCGCGCCACGTCGAGGTGCAGGTGCTCGCCGACACGCATGGCAACGTCGTCCACCTGTTCGAGCGCGACTGCACGGTGCAGCGCCGCCACCAGAAGCTGATCGAGGAGAGCCCCGCGCCCACGGTGGACGCGCACACGCGCGCGAAGATCTGCGAGATCGCCGTCGAGGCCGCCCGCGCCGTCGGCTACACCTCGGCCGGCACCGTCGAGGGCCTGCTCGTGGGCGACCGCTTCTACTTCCTGGAGATGAACACGCGCCTGCAGGTCGAGCACCCCGTCACCGAGCTCGTCACCGGCATCGACCTCGTGCGCGAGCAGCTGCTCGTCGCCATGGGCGAGAAGCTGGCCTTCCGGCAGGAGGACGTCGTGCTGCGCGGCCACGCCATCGAGTGCCGCATCAACGCCGAGGCGGCGCACAAGGGCTTCATGCCGTGGCCCGGGCTGATCACCGCGTACCGCGAGCCCGCCGGCCCGGGCGTGCGCGTCGACTCCGGCGTGGAGCTCGGCTTCAAGGTGCCGTCGTTCTACGACTCGCTGCTGGCGAAGGTGGCCGTGTGGGACACATCGCGCGAGCGCGCGACCGCCCGCATGCTGCGCGCCCTCTCCGAGTTCGAGCTGGAGGGGCCGGCGAGCCTCGTCCCCTTCCACCGGGCGTTCCTCGCCAGCCGCCAGTGGGCTGACGCCGAGACCGGCCGCGACCTGCTGCTGGACGCCGACTGGCTGGCGGCCACCGAGCCGCCCGCCGTCGAGCCGCCGGCAGCCGCGCCGCCCGCACCCGCACCCACCGCGCCGCCCACCCCCGACGGCGGGTAGGTTTCCGCGCATGCAGATCGTCGAGCCCCCGCTGCCGGAGCCCCGCATCACCTTCGGCGGCGACGAGTTCATCTTCTGCGAGATCGACGAGGCGATGAGCTTCAGCGCCAACTTCAAGGCGCTGGCGATCTGCCAGGAGCTCGCCCGGCGCAAGCTGCCCGGCATCGTCGAGATCGCGCAGGCAAACGCGTCGTACCTCGTCCGCCTGAACCCCGACGAGATCAAGCCGCAGAAGCTGATGGACGAGCTGAAGGAGATCTACGAGGGCACCGCTACGGCGCACCTCACCTTCCCCACGCGCGTGATCGACGTCCCCGCCTACTACAACGACCCATGGACGCACGAGTGCCTGATGCGCTTCCGCGACCGGCACCAGACGCCTGACAAGACCGACCTCGAGTACGTCACCGAGATCAACGGCTTCGCCACCACCGACGAGTTCATCGCGGCCCACCACGGCGCGCCGTACTACGTGTCGATGCTCGGCTTCGTGCCCGGGCTGCCGTGGTGCTATCAGATGGTGCCGCGCGAGCGGATGCTCGAGGTGCCCAAGTACGTGCGGCCCCGCACCGACACGCCGGCCCTCGCGCTGTCGCACGGCGGCGCCTTCGCGGCGCTCTACCCGGTGCGCGGCCCCGGCGGCTACCAGCTGTTCGCGATCTGCCCGGTGCCGATCTTCGACCCGGCGCAGCAGCTGCCCGACTTCCAGGACGCCTTCGCCGTGTTCCGCGGCGGCGACATCCTCAAGTTTCGCCCGATCGACCGGGCCGAGTACGACGCTATCCGCGAGCAGGTCGAGGCGAAGACGTACCGCTACCGCATGATCGACGTCGAGTTCGAGCCGGCCGAGTTCTTCGCCGACCCGGACGCCTACAACGCCGGGCTGCTAGCGAGGCTGTACGCATGATCGACGTGCTCGAGGGTGGCATCGCCACGACCGTGCAGGACGCCGGCCGCTTCGGCCTCTACCACCTGGGCATGCCGCCGTCGGGGGCGCTCGACGACTTCTCGTTCCGCGTCGCCAACCTGCTCGTCGGCAACAACGAGACGGTAGCGGTGCTCGAGGCGACCTTCAACGGGCCGACCCTGGAGTTTCCGCAGGACACCGTGATCGCGATCGCCGGGGCCGAGCTGCCGCCGAAGCTCGACGGCGAGGAGCTGCCGACCTGGACGGCGCTCGCCGTGAAGGCCGGACAGCTGCTGACCTTCGACTTCCTGCGTGGCGGCGCGCGCGCGTACATCGCGGTGGCCGGCGGCTTCGCCGTGCCGCTGGTGCTCGGGTCGCGCTCGACCTACGTGCTCTGCGGCGTCGGCGGCTACGAGGGCCGGCCGCTCCGGGCCGGCGACACGCTGCCGGTGGGCGCTGCCGACCTGCGCCGCGCCACCGCGCTCGTCGGCCGCAGCGTCCCCGCGGCGCAGCGCCCCGCCTTCTCGAAAGAGGCCGATCTGCGCGTCTCGATGGGGCTCTGCGACTACCGCCTCGCCGACGCCGGCCGCCACGCCTTCCTCGACTCCGAGTGGACGGTAACCCCGGCCGCCGACCGCATCGGCTACCGCTACAAGGGCGCCAAGCTGTCGTTCGTGCCGCGCGAGCAGCCGTTCGGCGCCGGCAGCGACCCCTCGAACGTCGTCGACGTCGGCTACCCCATCGGCTCGATCCAGGTGCCGGGCGGGGTCGAGCCGATCTGCCTGCTCAATGACGCCGTGACCGGGGGCGGCTATGCGACGGTCGGCACCGTGATCAGTGCCGACCGCGACGTGCTCGCCCAGACCAAGACCCACGACAGGACCCGCTTCCGCGCGGTGACGATCGAGGAGGCCCTCGCCGCCCGCGGCGAGCGCAGGTCCCGCCTCGACCTGATCCGTGCGGCGCTCGCGGCCTAGCCAGCGAGGAGACACACCATGGCGACGATCAGATGCCCGATCCCCGGTACGTTCTACCGCCGCTCCAGCCCCGAGGCACCACCTTTCAAGGAGGCGGGTGACGCGGTCGCCGTCGGTGACGTGATCGGCCTCGTCGAGGTGATGAAGACCTTCCACGAGATCAAGGCCGACCAGGCGGGCACCGTCGTCGCCTACCTGATCGACAGCGAGGATCCCGTGGACGCCGGCCAGGACGTCATGGAGCTCGCATGACCGCGGTGCCCGTCGAACTGCTGCACGCGATGCTGGCCTCGATGTGGCGCATCCGCGCGTTCGAGGAGCGCTCGATCGAGCTCTTCCAGGCGGGCGAGCTGCCCGGCTTCCTGCACGCGCAGATCGGGCAGGAGGCGGTGTGCGTCGGCACCTGCAGCGCCCTCAACGACGACGACTACCTCACGAGCACCCATCGCGGGCACGGCGACATCATCGCCAAGGGCGGCCGGCTCGACCGGATGTTCGCCGAGCTGTACGCGAAGGAGACCGGGTACTGCCGCGGCAAGGGCGGCTCGATGCACATCTTCGACTTCAGCCTCGGCATCCTCGGAGCCAACGGCATCGTCGGCGCGGGCCTACCGATCGCGACGGGCGCCGCGCTCGCGTCGCAGCTGCGCGGCTCCCAGCAGGTTGCCGTCTCCTTCTTCGGCGACGGCGCCACCAACGAGGGCGCCTTCCACGAGGCGCTCAACATGGCGTCGGTGTGGAAGCTGCCCGCCGTGTTCGTCTGCCAGAACAACGAGTACGCCGAGTCCACCCCGCGCCGGATCCAGCAGAACATCCAGGACATCGCGGCGCGCGCGGTCGGCTACGACATCCCCGGCGTCGTCGTCGACGGCATGGACGTGCTGGCGGTGTACGAGGTCGTCAGCGAGGCGGTGGCGCGCGCCCGCCGCGGCGACGGCCCGACCCTCGTCGAGGCGAAGACGTACCGCTACCTCGGCCACTACGTCGGTGACCCTGGCCTCTACCGGACGAAGGAGGAGGTCGAGGAGGCGATGACCCGCGACCCCCTGACGAGCTTCGAGCGCAAGCTGACGACGGCCGGCATCCTCAGCGAGGAGCACTGCCGCACGATCGAGGCGGGCGTCCGGCTCGAGGTCGAGGCGGCCGTCGAGTTCGGTCGCACCAGCCCGGAGCCCCACGAGTCGATCGCCTTCGAGGACGTCTATGCCTGAGTTCGAGGAGCTGGTCTACCGCGAGGCGCTGAAGGCCGCGCTGCGCGAGGAGCTGGCCCGCGACGAGCGGGTGTTTCTGATGGGCGAGGACATCGCCGATCCGTTCGGTGGCTCGTACAAGGTGACGCTCGGCCTCTCCACCGAGTTCGGCACGGCACGCGTGCGCAATACGCCGATCTCGGAGCTGGCGATCGTCGGAGCGGCCGTCGGCGCGGCGCTGGCCGGCATGCGGCCGATCGCCGAGATCATGTACATCGACTTCATGACGCTGGCGATGGATCAGCTCGTCAACCAGGCCGCCTCGATCCGCTACATGTCGGGCGGCCAGGTGAAGGTGCCGCTGGTGATCCGCACGCAGGGTGGCGCCGGCCGCTCGTCGGCCGCGCAGCACGCGAAGAGCCTCGAGGCCTGGTTCTGCCACATCCCGGGCCTCAAGGTCGTGATGCCGTCCACCGCCGCCGACGCGAAGGGCCTGCTCAAGGCCTCGATCCGCGACGACAACCCTGTGCTGTTCATCGAGCACAAGCTCCTGACGCTGCAGACCCTGAAGGAGCCGGTGCCCGTCGGCGAGCATGTGGTGCCGCTCGGCGTCGCCGACGTCAAGCGCGAGGGCAGCGACGTCACCGTGGTCGCGACCGGCCGCATGGTGCAGCTCTCGCTGGAGGCCGCCGACGTGCTGGCCGGCGAGGGCATCTCGGTGGAGGTCGTCGACCCGCGCACGCTGGTGCCGCTCGATGCGGAGGCGATCCTGCGCTCGGTGGCAAAGACGCATCGTGCGGTCGTCGTCTACGAAGCCTTCGCGCGCCACGGCTTCGGCGCCGAGATCGCCGCGATGATCGCCGAGCAGGTCTTCGACGAGCTTGACGCCCCGGTCGTGCGGGTCGCCGGCGCCAACACGCCGATCCCGTTCGCGCCGAAGCTCGAGAAGATGGTGATCCCCAGCGCCGAGTCGATCGCCGCCGCTGTGCGCGGGACATTGGCGCGGTCGCTCTAGCCGCCGCCCCGCTGCGTGGCGCCCCTGCGGAGGCGCCGCGGGGGCGCCGCGGTCGCTCTAGAGCTCGCGTGCCGCCCAGCGCAGCGGCGCCTTCGCCCAGCGGCGCCACTCCTGCCGGCGCTGGGTCGTCACGAGGTCGAAGAGTGCGAGCTGGGTGTCAGGCGTGGTGCTGCCCTTGGTGAACGTCACCGCGAAGCCGCCCGCGGCGACGTCCACGACCTGCGCGACGATGGGGGTCTCGCCCTCGCGGTTCGGCAGATCGAGCTCGCAGTCGAGCAACTCGCCGACATGGACGGCAAGGTCGCACTCGACGAGCAGCCCGTTGGTGCTGATGTCGATGGTGGTCGCCTCGACGGCGTCCGTCGCGCCCACACGGCTCACGCGCAGCGGCAGGGCGATGGCAGCACGGGTCGGCATCTCGGTGCGGACATGGGCTTCGTCGGTCACGGCGAAGCGCATCTCACCGACATTGCCGGTGCACGACAGCCGGCCCCGCAGGCTCACCAGCGCATTCTGGTGCAAGAACGTCATGTAGACCTGCTCGACCTCGTCGGGGACGCGAGTCCAGGCAGGCTTGTCGATCGCCTCGAGGCTCGCCGTCCGCCCCGAGATCGCGAGGACGACGCAGTCGACTGCGCTTTGCGAGTACGTGCGGATCTCGCCGGGCAGCCCCAGCGAGACGATGACGTTCTCCCGTAGGCGTCTCATCGGCCGGCCAGCCTCAATTCCGGTAGCCACCTTCGAACACGAGCCGCGAGGCGGCCGGCAACGGCAGCGAACGCAGGATCCGAGAAGTGCAGGTCACGGCTTCATAGTAGTACGACTTCTGGCCGCCACGACCTGGCTGCCCGGAGGCGATAGGGGATGGCGCGGCCGGCGCGAATAGAGCCGTCAAGCCGTGACTCTCCCTCTCCTTCTCGCCGGTGGCGTGGCCGTCGTTCAGACGCCGCTCTGGCTCGACCTGCTGACGGTGGCGCTCGCTGGGGTGACCGGGGCGCTGCTGGGCGTCAGCCTGCGCTTCGACATCGTCGGCGTAACAGCGCTCGCCTTCCTGACCGGGCTCGGCGGCGGCATCATCCGCGATCTTCTGCTCGGGCAGGTGCCGGTGGCGATCACCGGGAACGCCTACGTGATCACGGCCGTGGCTGCGGCAGGCGTCGGCTTCTTCTTCGCCCGCTGGGTGCGCCGCTTCGACTGGGTGCTGGCCTGGATGGACGCCGCGTCGCTCGGCCTGTTCGGGGTGATCGGCACGAGCAAGGCGCTCGCCAACGGCATCAGCACGGCACCTGCGGTCCTCGTCGGCCTCGTCACCGCGGTCGGTGGCGGTGCGCTGCGCGACGTCTTCACCGGGCAGCCGCCGGAGATCTTCCGGCCGGGACAGCTGCGCGCGCTGGCGGTGCTCGGCGGCGTGCTGGTGTTCGTCGGGCTCGACCGGGTCGACGTGCGGCTCGGCATCTCGACCGCCGTGGCGATGATCGTCACGTTCGTGCTGCGGATGGCTGCGCTGAAGCTCGGCTGGACGACGCCGACGGCAATCGACGCGCCACGGGTCGCTCGCCAGCAGGCGCGGCTGCATGCCCGACGGCTCGAACGGCTGCGCGGCCGCGAGCGCGGCGGGCGCGAGGATCGCGGCGGCGACCGCTAGCGCCTGGCCGGCGCCAGGCGCCGGGCGCCGGGTCGGGCCGGCAACGGCCACTGGCAGTTTTCGCGTCACTGTTGTAGCTTCCGTTGCAATGAACAGCGCACGGCCCATTCTCGGCCTCCTCGCGGCGATCCTCGCCGCACTTGCGCTGGCCGGTGGCGCCGACGCGCTTACCCGGCCGCAGGCCAATGCCGTTGCCCTGAAGGCACTCCGGCCGCAGAAGCTGAAGGGGCCGGCCATCCTCTTCGGCGTCGCGGCCCCACTTGCGGCGACGGCAGTCGTCATCGAGGCAGGCTCGCCGTCGCTGACGACCGTGCCGTTCGTGCCGAAGGGGGCGCCGCTGGGCAAGCGAGCATGGCTGTTCTGGCTCGACCAGGCCGCCTACGCGCAGTTCCTCCACCCCAGCCGCCTGCTGCTCGTCGACGACGCCACCGGCAAGGTGCTGCGCAGCGTGCCGATGAGCCTCTACCCGCTCGTGGACGGCAAACGGCCGGCGTTCCTCGCGTCGTGGCCCGCCTACCGGGCGGCGCCCGCGCACGTCTGGTCGAACATCCCGGGCGATCCCGGGGCGCGCACGACGGCGGTGGCGACCCGGGCCACCGGAGGAACCCGGACGGCCGGAGCCGCCGCGCCGGGTGCCACGGCAGCGCCACTCCGCGCCGCCGCCATACCGAAGGACGCCTTCAAGGACGACTGCCTCGTCTCGCTCGGCCTGCGCGACGACCCGCTCTTCTCGGGCGACTTCACCGGCATCACCGGCTGGGCGCAGGGCGTCGGTCTCGCCAGCTACCGGGCGGGGAACGGCCCCGGCGGCCGCGCTCCCGGCGGCGCCGAGCTGGCCGGCGCCGTGAACGACCTCACCGGGGCAAAGCACTGCCAGGACGTGATGATCTTCATCAGCGGGCACGGCTATCCCGGCCCCCGCTACCCGGCCGCGATCCAGACGGGTGCGAGCGTCGAGGGGCAGCCGTGGACTGGCGTCCGCGCCTCCGACCTGCAGGGCATCCTGCGCGCGCACCCGCAGACGACGTTCAAGATCAAGCTCAACGGCTGCTACTCCGGCCGCTTCGTCGACGAGCTGAAGGGCGAGCAGAACCTGCTCGTGCTGGAGACTGCGGCGAACGGCGAGGAGTACTCGTGGGGGCCGCTGCCGGCGCGCTTCCGCCACCCCGACGGCCGGGACATCGACGTGCCCGCGCACGACAACCCCGGCCGCAGCGAGTTCGTCAACGGCAACATCGCCGGCCTCACCGCGTTCTACGCCTCGGCCGACGAGGTGCAGCGGGCGCAGACGGCGGGCGGCTCGCTGCTCGCCCGCTCGCTCGGCCGGGCCTTTGAGCTGGGCGCCGGCTCGGACGGGGCACGGCTCGCCGGGCTCACCCACCCGCAGCGCTTCGAGAACTACCCCGACTTCGCGCTGAAGCCGCTGGCCGGCTACCGCCACTTCACGGGCAACTCCGAGGTGTGCGGGATCTTCGGCACCGAGCCGGCCCAGCCCGGTGCGACCGTGACCGCGGCGATCTCCGGGCCCGGCGTGAGCGGGCCGGCCGAGAAAGTCTCGCGCGCGGGCTCGTTCGGAGAGGGCGCCTTCGCCTTCGCGATCTCCTCGTACGGCACCTACACCGTGACGCTGACGGTCACGGCCGGCGGGCTGACGAGGACGACTACGTCGACCGTCGTCGTGACCGCCGCGCCCGGCACCTGCCCGGGCTGAGCCTGGATCCACCGTTTCGCGCGGGCGCCGCATCTCGCCCCGCGACTACGCGAAACGGTGGATCCAGGCTGAGCGAGGCGGCGTCCAGCCGGTTCGCCGGGCCCCGGCCGCTACCCGCGCGCCAGCTCGCCTGCGTCGATCACGACCGTCTCGCCGATCATTCCCTCGTTGCGGATGATCTCGAGCGCCATCGAGGCGGTCGCTTCCAGCGACACCAGCGGCAGCTCGCCCGAGCGGACGCGCTCGCGCAGCTCGGGCAGCACGTACGCGTCGATCCAGCGCGTGTCCATCCAGCCGGGCGCGATCGCATTGACGCGGACGCCCTCCGGCACCGCGC
>JANXXF010000475.1 GCA_025350775.1 Actinomycetes bacterium | reverse complement strand
CCATAAGCAGGAGGGCGAGACGAAGCTGATTGCCCTGGAAATCGCCGGGTTCGAGGCCGTGCCCGAGCGGCGCGAGGTGCGGCTGCGCGTCGACGCCCGCCGTGCCACCGCCGGCGTCGTGGCCGAGCTCGGCCGGCTTGTCCGCGACTACCCCGGCGAGGCGCCCGTCATCCTCTCGGTCGAGACCTCGCTCGGCCCGAAGGTGCTGGAGCTCGGCCCGAGCTTCCGCGTCGCCCCGGACGCCGACTTCTTTGCCGAGCTGAAAACCCTCTTCGGCGAGGCTGCAGTTCTCAACTAGCGGCCCGCGCTGCCGACTTCTCGATGGACATGGAAGAGAGCGACGTGATCGAGGTTCCGCTTGCCTCCCGCGAGGGCGAGGAGGAGCGCGTGCTGGCCTGGCGCGAGGCGGAGCTGGAGCGGGCCGGCTTCTCCGGGCGAGACGCCTTCGAGCTGGCGATCCGGCCCGACATCGACCTCCATTCCGCCATCGATCTGATCCGTCGTGGCTGCCCGCCCGCCACGGCCTGCCGCATTCTCATCTGACCCTGGATCCACCGTTTTTCGCGGGCGTTGCAGCTCGCCCAGACTGCCAGGCCGCTCCCCGACGGGATATCGGCCCCCGCCTACGGCTGCGGGGCCTGCACCCGGCCGGTGCGCTCCGCGTTGGAGCCTCCGGAACGGGCCACCGGCCCGCCCCGTACGGCCCCAGCGCGTCCTGACAGCCCGGACGAGCGCCCCGTGATCACGAAAAACGGTGGATCCAGGCTGACCCGTCCGCGCCGCGGTCTTGGCACCGTCCTTCCGCGCGGGTAATCTCTGAGAGCAGGAGAGCTGGTCTGCCCGTCGCGGCTCGCATTCCGTGTGCGACGATGGGTGACAGCAACACACAGAGAGAGCGCGACATGACTGCCACCGAAACCACCAGACCCGAGACCGAGATCGAGCGCATCGAGCGGTGGCGCCGCATGGAGCTCGAGCGGGCGGGGTACTCCACCGAGTCGGCGGCCGAGATCGCGACGCGGCTCGATGTCGATCTCCATCAGGCAGTGCAGCTCCTCGAGCGCGGCTGCCCGGCCGACATCGCCGCTCGCATCCTCCTCTAGTCGGCGAGGCGTCGGCTGCTCGGCTCGCTCCCCTCACCTTCGAGCGGGACGCTCGACCTCGGCTCGCTGAGCATCCATCTTTACGGGCTCATCCTCGTGGTGGCGATCGCGGCCGCCGTCGTGCTGGGTGGCGGCCGCTGGGTACGGGCGGGCGGCGCGTCGTGGGAGCTCGTCTTCCGCGTCACCGTGTGGGGTGTCCTCTGGGGCGTCGTCGGGGCACGGCTCTACCACGACCTGACCAGCTGGAGCGAAGTGCCCGCTGCCTGGTGGGGCTTCGCCGCCGTGTGGAAGGGCGGGCTCGGCATCTGGGGGGGCATCGCCGGCGGCGTGATCGGCGGCGCGGTCGTCGCGCGGCGGGCCGGCGCCGACGTCTACGCCGGGATGGATGCGGTGGCGCCCGGGCTCGTCCTGGCGCAGGCGATCGGCCGGGTCGGCAACTGGTTCAACCAGGAGCTCTTCGGCAAGCCCACGTCGCTGCCCTGGGGCCTCGAGATCGCCCCCGACCGGCGGCCCGCCGGCTACGAGGGCTACGCCACCTTCCAGCCGACGTTCCTCTACGAGCTGCTCTGGAACCTCGCCGTCTGCGCGACGCTGCTGCTGGTGGGGCGGCGCTTCCGCGTGCGGCCGCCCGCGCTCTTCTGCCTGTACGTCGCGCTCTACACCTTCGGGCGGTTCTTCATGGAGCTGCTACGCATCGACCCCGCACATCACATCGCCGGCCTGAGGCTCAACGCCTGGGTCTCGATCGTCGTGTTTACGGCCGCGGCGGCCCTCTGCGTGCGCCTCCAGCGGGGGGCAAGCGGCATCCGACGAACCGGGTAGCCTGCCCCGCGTGATCGTGCAAGAGCTCGCACTCGACCTCGACGCCTTCGAGGGGCCGTTCGATCTCCTGCTCGCGCTCGTCCTGCGCGACGAGATCGCGCTCTCGGACGTCGAGCTGGTCGAGGTCGTCATCGCCTTCATCGAGCGGCTCGCCGAGCGCGAGGACATCGACCTCGAGGGCTGCGGCGAGTTCCTCGTCCTGATCGCCTCGCTGCTCGAGCTGAAGGCACGCGGCCTCTTCCCCGACGAGGCCGAGGAGCTGGCCGAGCTCGAGCCCGAGGAGGCCGCCGAGGAGCTGGCCCGCCGGCTCGCCGAGTACCGGCGGATGAAGTCGGCCGCCGCCTGGCTCACCGACCGTCTCGTTGCCGAGTGCGACCGCTACTTCCGGCTGGGCCCGGCACCGCTCGCGCCCCGGCCGGAGCGCCGCCTCGCGCCCCAGAGCGCCGATCTGCTGGGTGCCGCACTGCGCGAGCTGGCGACGCCGCCCGCCTCCGTCTCGCTGCGCCACATGGAGCTGCGCTTCCCGCCCGTGTCGCAGTTTCTCGACCGCTTCCGCAGCGTGCTCGCACGCCGCCGCCGCTTCGACTTCGACGCCGAGGTGGCCGACCTGCCGCGCAGCGACCAGGCTGTCGCCTTCCTCGCCCTGCTCGAGCTGCGCAAGACCGGCGAGGTCGAGCTGGAGCAGTCCGCGCCGTTCGCGCCGATCCGGGTCAGCCGCTGCGACCTTGCTGACGAGGAAGCGGTCGAGGTGACCGCCGCATGGAACGTCCGCTCCGCCTAGTCCAGGCCGGCCCGCCCGTCGCGCAGCTCGCCCGCACCGTCGAGGCGCTGCTCGTCGTCGCCTCGCAGCCTCTGTCCGTCGCCGACCTCGCGGCAGCGGCCGCCGACGATGCGGACCGCATCGAGGAGGCGCTCGCCGTGGTGGGAGCCCGGTTCGCCGAGGGCGAGAGCGGCATCGTGCTCGAGCAGGTTGCCGGCGGGTACGCGTTCCGCGCTGCGCGCGAGGCGGCCGAGGCCTGTGGGCGGCTCTTCGAGCGCCCCGTCGAGCGTGGCCTCTCGCAGGCGGCGCTCGAGACGCTCGCGATCGCCGCGTACCTCGGCCCATGCTCGCGCCCCGACATCGCGCGGGTGCGCGGCGTCGCCGCCGACTCGGTCGTCGCCAACCTCGTCGAGCGTGGCCTCCTCGCCGAGGCCGGTCGCAGCGACGACGCCGGCGCCGTCCAGTACCGCACCACACCGCTGTTCGAGCGGGTCTTCGGTCTCGAGAGCCTCGCCGCCCTGCCGCGCCTCGACGACCTCGGCGGCGACGCGGCCGAGATCCGCGAGCGGCTCGAGCAGCTCTCGCAGTCGCGCGGCGCGTAGCCGCCGGCCCCTGCGCCCCCGGGCGCAGCACTCCCCGCGGCGCGCAGTCCCCCGCACCAGCGACACTGTCGGCAGATGCGCCTCAACGCCTACCTCGCCCGCGCGGGCATCTGCTCCCGCCGCGGCGCCGACGAGCTGATCGGCCAGGGGCGCGTGCGCGTCAACGGCGAGGTCGCGGGACTCGCCACCGTCGTCGGCGAGAGCGACCGTGTCGAGCTCGACGGGACGCCGCTCGCCCCGGAGCGCCTCGTCCATGTTCTGCTGCACAAGCCGCCCGGCGTCGTCACCACCGCACGCGATCCGCAGGGGCGGCCGACGGTTGTCGACCTCGTCCGTGACGTTGGGGTGCGGGTCGTTCCGGTCGGGCGGCTCGACGCTGACACGACCGGCGTCCTGCTGC
>JANXXF010000140.1 GCA_025350775.1 Actinomycetes bacterium | reverse complement strand
CTCAGCGATCAACCGGATACGCGTCAAACGCCCGCGTATTCGCTTCGATCCCGGCGATGCGCCAGAGGCTCCGATACGGCGACCCGCTCCTGAGGTCGTCCTCCGCGAGCAACTGCTCGAACGCCGCGACGAGCGCTGCGCGCTCCTCGTCGGTTGGCTCGGGGGTGATGTCAAGATCCACGTCGCTGCCTCTCGCTCGCCGCTGTCCCGCCTACAGCGGGATGTTCCCGTGCTTCCGCTGCGGCCGGGCCTCGTGCTTCGTCAGGCACGTCTCCAGCGCATCGATCAATACGGGACGTGTCCGCCGCGGCTCGATGACGTCGTCCACGTACCCGCGTTCTGCCGCGGTGTACGGGTTGGCGAACTTCTCCTTGTAGTCGGCGATCAGCTCGGCGCGGCGGGCTTCGGGGTCGGCGGCGGCCTTGAGCTCGTCGCGGAAGATGATGTTGACGGCGCCGTCGGGGCCCATCACGGCCACTTCAGCCGTCGGCCAGGCGAAATTGAAGTCCGCGCGCACGTGCTTCGACGACATGACGTCATAGGCTCCGCCATAGGCCTTGCGGGTGATGACGGTGAGCTTCGGCACCGTCGCCTCGCAGTACGCGTACAGCAGCTTCGCGCCGTGGCGGATGATGCCGTGCCACTCCTGCGCCGTCCCCGGCAGGAACCCCGGCACGTCCTCGAACGTGATCAGCGGGATGTTGAACGCATCGCACGTGCGCACGAAGCGCGCCGCCTTCGTCGACGACTCGATGTCGAGCACGCCCGCCAGCGCCTTCGGCTGGTTCCCCACGACGCCCACGACGTGCCCGCCGAGCCGGGCGTAGCCGCACACGATGTTCTCGGCGTAGCGTGTCTGCACCTCGAGGAACTCGCCGTCGTCCATCACCCGGTGGATGACGTCCTTGATGTCGTACGGCTTGTTCGGATTGTCCGGGATGAGCGTGTCGAGCTCGACGTCCTCGCGGTCGCGCGGGTCGGTCGGGCGCACCCACTGTGGCGCCTCGCGGTTGTTCTGCGGCAGGAACGAGACGAGATAGCGCGCGTCCTCGATGCACTCCTGCTCGCTCGGCGCGGTGAAATGCGCCACGCCCGACTTCGACGCGTGCGTCGCAGCGCCGCCGAGCTCCTCCTGCGTCACGATCTCGCCCGTCACCGTCTTCACCACGTCGGGGCCGGTGATGAACATGTACGAGGTCTCCTCGACCATGAAGATGAAGTCCGTCATCGCGGGCGAGTAGACGGCGCCGCCGGCGCACGGGCCCATCACCAGGCTGATCTGCGGGATCACACCGCTCGCCTGGACATTGCGCCAGAAGATCTCCGCATAGCCGCCCAGGCTGACGACGCCTTCCTGGATGCGCGCCCCACCCGAGTCGTTGATGCCGATCAGCGGGCAGCCGTACTTCACGGCCATGTCCATGACTTTGCAGATCTTCTCGGCAAACACCTCGCTCAGCGAGCCGCCGAAGATCGTGAAGTCCTGCGAGAAGACGAACACCTTGCGGCCGAACACCGTGCCGTAGCCGGTGACGACGGCGTCGCCCCAGGGGCGGTTCTCGAGCATCCCGAACTCGGAGCTGCGATGCCGCACGTAGCGGTCGAGCTCGACGAACGAGCCGGGGTCGAGTAGCAGGTCGAGGCGCTCGCGCGCGAGCAGCTTGCCGCGGTCGTGCTGACGCTGGATCGCCTTGTCGCTCGCCTGGTGCAGCGACTCCTCGCGCAGCTTCAGGAGCCGCTCGAGCTTGGCCTGGGTGGTGTCCTCGCTGAGTGCCATACAGGGCGGCACTTTACGTCAGCGCCGCAGGGTGCGCTACGGTGCCCTTCGTGAGGAAGACGAGGGTGATTCGCGGCATCGCCGTGCTGGCGGCGCTCGGCGCTGCCACCGGCGCCCTGGGCGGGGCTGCTCGCGGCTCGCCGCGGCAAGCTGGTAGAGGCGCTGCTCGCCACCGGCACGGCGATGCCGCGGATCACCCTCGTCTTCCTCACGAAGGGCACCGTAGCGCACCCTGCGGCGCTGACGTAAAGTGCCGCCCTG
>JANXXF010000409.1 GCA_025350775.1 Actinomycetes bacterium | reverse complement strand
CGATGTACTCGCCCGAACTCGAACGGGTCTACCTGAACACCCTCGCCGACCGGCGCGTTGACGGTCTCATCATCGTCCCGTCCACGTCGGTCAACCCCGTTTCCTCGCGCGAGCACATCGCGTTTCCGAGTAGCAGCGTGTAGTTCAACTTGAGCGCCGCCGCCTCGATGTGCTTCGCGAGCTCCGCGAAGAACGGCGCCGTCACGTCCGGGATCACAAGCGCGAGGGCCGAGCTTCGTTGGCGGCGGAAGCTGCGGGCAAGCGAGTTCGGGCGGTAGCCGAGCTCATCGATCGCTGCCTCGACCCGTGTTCGCAGCTCCGGGGTCACCTCGGGCACGCCGTTGATGACGCGCGAAACCGTGCCGACCGACACGCCTGCCCGCTTCGCCACATCAACCAGCCGGGGCTCAGACACCGCTCGTCTTCCTCTCTTTGCCGACCTTGGTGAATCGATTCAATGAAACGATTACAGCTCACTCTACTTTCGTCAAACGACTATACATCCTGCATCGGGGCGACCCGATGTCGTTTGATGTACAGGCACTCGGCTACCCCTCGGCGGTGTCCGCCGAAGCAAGACTGACGGCCACGGCGAGTGTCTCGAGGACGAGCTCTGAGAGCTCGCGCACCTCGACGCTGCCCTCGTGCCCCGACGTCTTCACAGCGTCCGAGTACATCGTGACATCCTTCGGACAGGCGACGACGAAGATGTCGACACCGCCGATCGCGACGGCCTCATCGATCCGCGCCTCGGCCGGACGACGGTAGCCGGCGGGCGTCGTGTCCTTCATCCAGATCCTTCCCCCGCCGGCGCCGCAGCAGAAGGAATTGCCGCGGTTCCGTGGCATCTCCCGGAGCTCCGCGCCGATCAGCCCCAGCACCTGGCGCGGCGCGTCGTAGACGCCGTTGTACCGCCCGAGCGTGCACGGGTCGTGATAGGTGACGACGCGGCCGAACGGCCGTTCCGGACGGAGGGTGCCCGACTCGAGCAGCTCGAGCAGGAGTTGCGTGTGGTGGAGGACGGGCCAGCTCCCTCCGAGGTCAGGGTATTCGTTGCGCAGCGTATGGAAGCTGTGCGGGTCCCAGGTGACGATGCGTTCGAAGGAACAGGCCGAGATATTGCGGATGTTCTCTTCCGCCAGGCTGCGGAAGAGGCCCTCCTCGCCGACGCGGCGTACGTCGCAGCCCGAGTTGCGCTCCGCGTCGAACAGGATCCCGAAGTCCACCCCCGCGTCGCGGAAAATCCGGGCAAGCGCCTGTGTCACCCGCTGGTTGCGCGGGTCAAGCGACGCGTAGTCACCGACGAACCAGAGATACTCGGCCGGCTCGTTGCGGATGTCCTTCACCTCGAACGGGAGCTCGGCGGTCCAGCGTGCACGCTTTCGCTTGGGTTCGCCAAACGAGTTGCCCGTGGTGTAGATCGTCTCGAGCGTTGCCTGGAGCTGGCTGTCCATCTCCCCCCGCTCGACCAGCCGCCTGCGCATCGAGGTGATGAGCGGGACGTGCTCGATACCGACCGGGCAGATCTCAACGCAGGCCATGCACTGCATGCACGACCACAGCGTCTCCGGCCTGATCGGGTCGCCTAGCACCGAGGCAGGGTGGTCGTGCAACGGTGGGACACCGAGCTGCGCGCGAATGCCCAACGAGCCCTCCGCAAGTTCGCGAAGGTCGAGGATGATGTCTCGGGGCGAGAGCGGCAGCCCGCTCGCGGTCGCAGGGCACGCCTCATGGCACTTCCCGCACTTCGTGCAGGCGTCGAGCTGGAGCAGCTCGCGCGGCGAGAGGTCGTTGATGAACCCGTAGCCCACCTCGTCCGGTGCGGCGTCGGCCGGAATCGGCACCAGGCGCCGTCCCGCATCGGCCTGATGCAGCATCAGGCTCGCTGGGCCAGTCACCATGTGCAGCGCCTTGGTGAACGGAATCGCCGAGACGAAGGCGAGGGCGACGATGCCGTGGATCCACCACAGCGTGAAGTGGGCAGTGTGCGCCGGGGAGCCGACAAGCCCGAGCCCACGAAAGCCTTGCCCCAGGGCCCAGCCGACGGGCGACCACCTTTCGAACGGCGGATCGTCGTGCGCGATCCGCAAGGCCTCGAGCAGGAATCCCGAAACGGCGAGGAACAGCAGGCTGCCGAGGAAGACCCAGTCGCCGAGCCGGTACCGCCAGCGGTCGAACCCCCCGCTGCTCCCATCCGGACGGTCGTAGCGCAGGCGTCGCGGCGCGAAGAGCCCACGTCGCAGCGCGAAAAACAGCAGCCCGATCGTCAGCGCCGCGCCGAAGAGATCGAGGAAGAGCGAGTAGCCGAGGTAGAAGTCGTCACGAAAGAAGTCGAACCCCAGCGCAGGCCGCGCGAAGTCGTCCTGGAAGGAGAGAATCGCCGTCCCGATGAACAGGACAGCGAACCCGTAGAAGGTGAGCGCATGCGCGACGCCGGCAGCGCCTGACCGCCGGCCGATGAGCGAGTGCGTCGCCACGAGCCGGACGGTTCGCAGCAGGCGCGGACGGAACGGCTCTTGCGACCGGACCACGCCGCGCCCACGACGGTACTTGCGGATGAGCCGCGCCATCCCCCACACGAAGATCGCGATCGAGATCGCAATCAGGATGTACCAGGCGATGACAGCGCCCGTGCTGAGATCG
>JANXXF010000403.1 GCA_025350775.1 Actinomycetes bacterium | reverse complement strand
GCTCACCCAGCAACGACTCGGCGGGCGAGCCGGGCAGGGCCCTGATCCAGAGAAAGACGATGATCGAGAGCCCGAGCAGAATCGGGACGAGCAACAGCAACCGACGGACGGCGAAGCGCACCATGCTGCTTCTCCGTCCGCCGGCTACCCGTCAGCAGGTGGTTACTTGATCACGACAGTCGAGAACGGCTCGAGCGAGACCGGGCTCGGAATGTACCCGGTGACGTTCGCGCGGAAGGCGACCGCAGGCTTCGTGTGCACGTACGGGACGCCCAGCACGAGGCTCATGATCAGCTTGTTCGCCGTGGCGTACATCGCAGCGCGCTTCGCCTGGTCGGGCTCGGCGACGGCAGCGTCGAGCAGCTTGAACAGCGTCGGGTTGTTGAAGCCCCACTGGGTCTGCTCGGTGCGGAAGAACGACCCCAGGAAGTTGTCCGGGTCGCCGTAGTCGCCCGTCCAGCCGATCAGGTTGAGCGCGCCGGCGGTGCCCGACTGGACACGGCCGACGTAGTCCGGCCGCCACGGCGCCGAGTGCGCCGTCACCTTGAAGCCCGACTTGTTCAGGCTCGCCGCGAACGCCTCGAAGTTCCGCTTGGGATCCGGCATGTACGGCCGCGAGACGTCGGTCGGGTACCAGAAGTCGACCGCCACCGGCAGCGTCAGGCCGGCCTGCTGCAGCAGCGCCTTCGCCTTCGCCGGGTCGTACGGGTACTGCTTGACGCCCTTCGTCCAGCCCAGCAGCGACGGCGGCTGGAACTCCATCGCCACCTCGCCACGGCCCGCGTAGAAGGCCTTCACGACCGCCTCCCGGTCGAGGCCGTAGGCCACGGCCTGGCGGACGAGCGGGTTGTCGAACGGCTTCACCTTCTGGTTGATCGTGACGTAGCCGACGTTGAACGCCGGCCGGTCGAGCAGCAGCAGGCTCGAGTCCTTGCTGATCGTCGCCATGTCCTGCGGCTCGACGTTGTCGAAGCCCTGGATCTCGCCGGTCTGCAGGGCCTGCAGCCGCGCGGCGTTGTCAGCGATCGGCTTGAAGATAACCGTCTTGACCGCCGCTCGCTTACCCCAGTAGAGGTCGTTGCGCTGGATCACCAGCTTGTCGCCGACCGTCCACGAGCTGAACGCGTACGGGCCGGTGCCGACCGGGTGCGCGGTGCCGTAGGTGCCGCCCGCACGGAAGACGCCCTGCGCGTCGAGCGTGCCCTTGTCGGCGCCGTACTTCTTCATCGCCGTCGGGCTCTGGATCGCGAACGACGGCAGCGAGAGCACGCCTGTGAACGGACCGAACCCGCGCTTCAGTGCGATGACAGCAGTGCTGTCGTCGGTCGCCGTGCAGCTCTTGTAGAGGGCTGCCTTCGGCCCCGGGCTGCCCTTGCCGGGCTTCGCGAAGCCGGCGAACACCGTCACGTAGTAGTACGACGCGGCATCGCTCTGCAACGGCGCCGGGAAGTGGTACCAGCGGTCGAAGTTGGCGCACACCGCGGCGGCGTTGAACGGCGTGCCGTCATGGAAGCTGACGCCCTTGCGCAGCGTGAACGTGAACGTCTTGGCGTCCTTGCTCGCCACCCACCTGGTGGCCAGCGCCGGGATCACCTTGAGCGTGCCCGGCTTGAGCGCGGTGAGGCCCTCGAAGATCTGGTCGGCGACGCGGAGCGACTCGCCGTCCGACACGAGTGCCGGGTCGAGCAGCGTGGGATCGGCAGATGCGCCGAAGACGAGCGTGTCGGACGCGACCCCCCGTGCCGTGCTCCCGCTCGAGACACCGACCGCGGCCAGTGCGACCGCGCAGACCGCTGCGCACGCAAAGCCGGCCTTCAGAAGCTTTCTCCTCACGATTCCCTCCTAGTGGACGCGACCGCCATGAGGCGATCGTAACAGGGTCTACCGGTGCGAGAGAAGGCTGTCTAGAGAGTATTCACTATGCAGAGGGGGCCACTCTCGCGGCCCCCTCCGAACTTCCCGTGTGGCGAGCGCCGGTTACGCGCTGGCAGCCAGCGATGCAAGCTCGCGCAGCGACGCCAGCCGGGCGAGCGCCTGACTCTCGAGCTGGCGGACACGCTCACGCGTGAGATCCAGCTCGTGACCGATCGCCTCAAGCGTCCACGGCTCGCCGTCGAAACCGAAGCGCAGCTCCAGGATGCGCCGCTCCCGCTCGGGCAGCGAGTCGAGCGCCTTGCGCACGCCCTGCCGGCGCAGCGACTCCTCGGCCTCGTCGAACGGGTCGGCGGCCTCGCGGTCGGCGAACAGGTCGCCGAGCTCACCCTCGTCGTCGGCGCCCACCGTCTGGTTCAGTGACACCGATGCCTGCGCTGCGCCGAGCGCCTCGTCGACATGCTGGAGCGGCAGCCCGGTGGCCTCGGCCAGCTCCTCGCGAGTGGCCTCGCGACCCAGCTCGACCTCCAGCCGGCGCGACGCGCGCGACAGCTTCTGCTGGCGCTCGACGACGTGCACGGGGACTCGGATCGTGCGCGCGTGGTTGGCCACGGCGCGCTGCACCGACTGGCGGATCCACCAGGTGGCGTACGTCGAGAACTTGTAGCCGCGGCGCCAGTCGAACTTCTCGACCGCGCGGTTGAGGCCGAGCGTGCCCTCCTGGATGAGGTCCAGGAACGGGACGCCGAGGCCGCGGTAGCCCTTGGCGATGGAGACGACGAGGCGCAGGTTCGACTCGATCATGCGGCGCTTGGCGATCGTGTCGCCGCGCTCGATCGCCTTGGCCAGCGCAACTTCCTCGGCCGCCGTCAGGAGCTTGTGGCGCCCGACGTCCGCGAGGAAGAGCTGCAGGCTGTCGGCGGTGCCAACCATCTCGTGCTGCTCGATCGGCGCGATCACGACCGGCTCGGCCTCCTCGGCCTTCGCCTTGGCCACGCCGATCTCGTGACCCAGGCGCTCGATCTCGCGCGTGAGCTCCTCGATCTCGTCGGCCGACAGGTCGTGCTCCAGCGAGAACGCCTCGAGCTCGGCGGGGTCGATATGACCGCGCAGCTCGGCGTTGTCGAAGATGATCTTCGCCTGGTCGCTCTCCAGCAACTCTTGCAATTGATTCGAGGTCAAGAGCTTCCTACGTCCTTTCCAACAAGGGGACTAGCAGGGGCGGGGACCCGCCGGGAACGTCCTGCCGAATCTTCTCAGCTTACAACGGAAATCCTTGTTTTCCCACCCGCGCCGCGAACACGGCAGGACGGTCAGCAGTCGCGATGGGGAGACAATGATAGAGAACGCGGGGAAAGCCGCGCGTATTCCGGCCGACGGCGGCTCGGCGGCGGCTCGGCGGCTTCTCGGCGCCTACTCGGCAGCGGCGGCGACCGCGGCGCCCGCAGCGGCGGTCTCGCCGCCGTCGGTGTCGCCTTCGCCCTCGTCGCCGTCCGTGGCCGCACCGGGCTTGCCCGGCCGCCGCGGCGGCAGCTCGAACTCGACCTTGCCCTCGGCATTCAGGATCAGCCGGGCACGGAACGGCTTGCCCGCTTTGCTCTTGAAGCCCGTCAGCACGTCGCGCGTCTTGCCTTCCTCGATCAGCTGGCGGGCCACCTCGGGTGTGAGCGTGCGGCCGGCGACGCGCTTCCAGATGACGAAGCCGCAGCCGGCCTCGTCGCGGCTCTTCCAGCTGGTGCAGCCGTACGCCTTCGAGTTCTCGCGCAGGATCTCGCCGCTCGTGGCGCCGCAGCGCGGGCACAGGCCGAGCTCGGCGCGCACCGGGCGGAGCTTCTCCTTGTCGAGCGCCGCGAGGTGCTCGACGGTGGTGCGGGTGAGCTCGGCGATGCCGCGCATGAACTCCTCGGAGCTGCCCTCGCCGCGCTCGATGTCGCCCAGGCGCTTCTCCCATTCGCCGGTCAGCTCGGGCGAGGTGAGCGGATGCTCGTCGAGCATGGTGATCACCTGCATGCCCTTCGGCGTCGCCTGCAGGTCCTTGCCGACGCGCTCGATGTACTCGCGGCGGATCAGCGTCTCGATCGTCTCGGCGCGCGTGGCCGGCGTGCCCAGGCCGTGCGCCTTGAGCGCCTCGCGCAGCTCCTCCTCCTCGACCAGCTTGCCTGCGCCCTCCATCGCCGAGAGCAGCGTCGCCTCGGTGTAGCGGGCCGGCGGGCGCGTCAGCTTCGCCTCGAGCTCGGCGGAGGCGCACAGCACCTTCTGCCCGACCTCGAGCAGCGGCAGCTCGGTGCCGGCGCCGTCGCCCTCGTCGTCGGCGGACTTCTCGTCGTCGGCCTCGAGGCCATAGACGGCGCGCCAGCCCGGGTCGAGCGTGATCTTGCCGCGGGTGCGGAAGCGCTCGCCCTCGACCTCGGTGACCACCTCGGTCTTGGCGTACTTCGCCGGCGGGTGGAAAACCGCCAGGAAACGGCGCGCGACGAGGTCGAAGATCCGCTTCTCGTCGGGCGAGAAGGCGGAGAAGTGGTGGTCGACGTCGGTGGGGATGATCGCGTGGTGGTCCTCGACCTTGGCGTCGTTGATGACGCGGCCGAGCGGCAGCTGCTCGAGGGCGATCACGAAGCGCGCCCCGGCGGCGTACTCGCCGTGCGGCAGCAGCGTCGCCGCAGTGGGCTTGAGCAGCGACACCATGTCGCCGGAGAGGTAGCGCGAGTTGGTGCGCGGGTACGTCAGCGCCTTCTTGTCCTCGTACAGCGACTGGGCCGCCTGCAACGTGCGCCGCGCCGAGAAGCCGTACTTGCCGTTCGCCTCGCGCTGGAGCGAGGTGAGGTCGTAGAGCAGCGGGGCGCTCTCGTTCTGCTCCTTGCGCTCGACCTTGGTGACCTCGCCCTCTTTGCCGGTCACCCGGGCGACAATCTCCTCGGCCCGCTCGCCGGTGCGCGCCCACGTGTCATTCTCGGCAGCCTCGGGGTCGAACCAGATGCCGCCGTAGCGGGGCTCGAAGCCGGCGCGGATGAGCCAGAAGGGCTCCGGCACGAAGGCCTGGATCGCGCGCTCGCGCTTGACGATCAGCGCCAGCGTCGGCGTCTGCACCCGGCCCAGCGAGACGACGCCGCCGACCCAGGCGCGGCCCTTGATCGTCGCGGCACGGGTCGCGTTCATGCCGATCAGCCAGTCGGCCTCCGACCGCGAGCGCGCCGCCGACTCGAGCGGGCGCATCGTCTCGGCGGGGCGCAGCTTCTCGAAGCCCTCGGTGATCGCCTGCTTCGTCATCGACGAGATCCAGAGCCGCTGCACCGGCTTGTCGACCCCGGCGGTCTCGAAGATGTAGGCGAAGATCAGCTCGCCCTCGCGCCCGGCGTCGCAGGCGTTGACGATCTCGTCGACGTCGGCACGCTTGATCAGCTTGTGGATCACCGTGAGCTGCTTCTTCGACTTCGGGTCGCGCGGCTGCAGCCGGAACTCCTCGGGGATGATCGGCAGGTCGGCCATCCGCCACTTCTTGTACTTCTCGTCGTAGCCGTCGGGCTCGATCAGCTCGACGAGATGGCCGACGGCGTACGTGACGATGGCGGAGTCGCCCTCGAGATAGCCCTCGTGCTTCTCGAACGCGCCGGGCAGCACCCCGGCGATGTCGAGCGCGACGGATGGCTTCTCGGCGATGATCAGTCTCTTTGGCACGGCCGACACCTTAGCGAAGGCCGGGGGCGACCCCGCGGGCAGCCGGGAGCAACCCCGCGGCCGGCCGCGTTCAGGGAGAATCCCCGCGATGGTTCCCGTCCCCTACATCTTTCTCGGCGCCGCAGCGTGGCCGGTCGTGCACGGCGTCTACCGCTACCAGGCGCGCGGCCTCGAGCAGCTGCCGGCCGCAGGCGGCTACGTGCTGGCCGCGAACCACAACTCCAACTTCGACCCGTGGGCGCTCGGGATGGCGCTCTGGCCGCACCGGCAGCTTCGCTTTATGGCGAAGTCGGAGCTGTTCAACCCGGTGCTGAAGCGGGTGCTCCTGGCGGGCGGCGCTTTCCCGGTGCGCCGTGGCGAGGGCGACCTCGAAGCCCTCAACGTGGCGATGCAGTTGGCGGGCGACGGCGAGATCGTCGCGATGTTCCCGGAAGGGACGCGACCGTCGAAGGGGCTGCGCAAGAAGCACGAGCCGCGGCCGCACACCGGTGCCGCCCGGATCGCGATCGGCGCCGGGGTGCCGCTCGTGCCGGCGGCGCTGAAGGGCACCACCGGGCTGGCACGGCTGCAGCGGCTGCAGGTCTCGTACGGACAGCCGCTCGACCTCTCCGACCTGCACGATCAGCCCGCGCGCGATGCAGCGCAGGTCGCTACCGACCGCCTGATGGCCGCGATCGCAGCGCTGCACGCCGAGCTGTGACGGTGCCGCCGCCGCCGAGCGTGGCGCCCGCGGGCGAGGCGCCGTCCAGCGAGGCGCCCCCGGGCGTGGCGCCGTGAACCTCCCGGGCATGGGCGTGGCGCCGTGAACCTCCCGGGCATGGGCGCAGCGGCCGGGCGGCCGCTGCTGGCGATCGACGGCGACTCGCTGGCGCACCGCGCCTTCCACGGGCTGCCGCGCGAGATCCGGCGCACCGGCGGCGCCCCGGGCAACGCGCTGCAGGGGGTCGCGCTGATGGCGCAGCGCGCCTGGCTGGCGACGAAGCCGCGGGCGGTGCTCGTGGCGTGGGACACGCTCGACGCGCCGACCTATCGCAACGCGCTGTTGGCGAGCTACCAGTCGGGGCGCGACTTCGACCCCGAGATCGTCGAGCAGCTCGACCTGCTGCCGGAGCTGTGCGCGGCGCTAGGGTTCCACGTGGCCAAGCACGGCGGCTACGAGGCCGACGACTTCCTCGCCGCGGCGGCGGCAGCCGAGGAGGCCGCCGGCGGCACCTGCCTCGTCCTCACCTCCGACCGCGACGCCTACCAGCTCGCCTCGCCGTTCACGACGGTGCTGGCGCCTGTGCGCGGCACGAGCGAGCTGGCGCGGATCGGACCGACGGAGGTGCTTGAGCGCTACGGCGTGTCGCCGGCCCAGGTGCCCGACTTCGTCGCGCTGCGCGGCGATCCGTCCGACCGGATCCCCGGCGCGCGCGGCATCGGCGAGAAGAAGGGCGCGGCCCTCCTGCAGCAGCACGGCACGCTGGACGCCGTGATCGCCGCAGGGCTGCTCGGCGACCAGGCGGACGCTGTCCTCGTATACCGCCGGATCGCCACGATGGACCGGGCGGCGCCGCTGCCCGAGCTGCCGGATGCCGAGCCGACGTGGGAGCGCGCGGCGGCGCTCGGCCGCGCCTGGGGCCTCGACGGCCTCGCGACGCGCCTGCTCAGCGCCTCGTAGACTCGGGCGCATGGAGATCGTCGGGCACGCGCGCATGGCCGAGCTCCATCCCACCGGGCACCACCCGGAGACGCCGGCGCGCCTGGTCGCGCTGCTCGAGCACTTTCCCGGGTACACCGAGTGCGCGCCGGCGAGCGAGGAGGCGCTGCTGCGCTGCCACACGGCGGCCCACGTCGAGCACATCCGCGGCATCCACTCCGAGATCTGGCTCGACGGCGACACGCCCGGCTCGCCCAGCACCTGGGAGGCGGCGCTGCTCTCGGCGGGCGCGGCGATCGCCGCGGTCGAGTGCGGCGGCTTCGCAGTGGGCCGGCCGCCCGGCCACCATGCCCTGCCGCGCAGGGCGATGGGCTTCTGCGTGTTCGGCAACGTGGCGATCGCGGC
>JANXXF010000398.1 GCA_025350775.1 Actinomycetes bacterium | reverse complement strand
CACTCACGCGTGCCTGTTCGAGGATCCGGAGGCGTGCACTTTCTCGATCAACGGGTTTCGCAACTACCCGTTCCGCCGCGTGCCCGGCGACCTCGAGCTCGACCTGCCCGACGGCGCCGGCGACGAGCGCTACCTCGCCGAGCTCGGCCGGCTGTTGCCCGAGGCGATCGAGCGCTCGCGCCCGCAGCTCGCCTTCGTCCTGGCCGGCGCCGACCCGTACGAGGGTGACCGGCTCGGCCGGCTCGCGTTGACAAAAGTTGGGCTCGCCGCGCGTGACCGGCTCGTGCGCGATACGCTCAGCGCAGCCTCCATCCCCGTCTGCCTCACGCTTGCAGGCGGCTACTCGGAGCCCATCGAGCACACCGTGGAGATCAACATGACGACCCTGCGCACCTACAGCGGCGCCGCATGAGCGAGCGGCGCGTCGCCGTGATCACCGGCGCCTCCTCCGGGATCGGCGAGGCGCTCGCCCGCGAGCTCGCCGGCGCAGGCTGGCTCTGCGTGCTGCTGGCACGGCGCGAGGAGCGGCTGCGGGCGCTGGCGGCCGAGGTCGGCGGCGAGTACGAGGTCTGCGACGTCGGCGACCGCGAGGCCGTCAACCGCGTAGCAGCAGCCGTCGTCGCGCGTCACCCCGCGATCCACCTGCTCGTCAACAACGCGGGCATTCCAGGGCGCGCGACCTTCGTCTCCGCGCCGGCCGAGCGGATCGAAGAGGTCACTGCCGTCAACTTCCTGGGCGGTGTGTGGTGCCTGCGCGCGTTCCTGCCCGCGCTCGAGCGTGCAGCGCCGTCGTCGGTCGTCAACGTCGCCTCGGTAGCCGGCACCGTCGCGGTGCCGACGAGCGGCCCCTACAGCGCGTCGAAGGCGGCACAGATCGCCTTTTCGCGCGCCGTCTGCGCCGAGCTGAAGCCGATGGGCGTCCGCGTCCTCACCGTCATGCCAGGCTTCGTCGAGACCGAGGGCTTCCCGCAGCGCGGCTTCCTGCCCGGCCTGATGGGCCAGCTCGTCGTCGACCCCCAGTACATCGCGAAGCGGATCGTCAAAGCCGTCGCCAGCGGTCGCCGCGAGCTGACCACGCCCGCCTGGTACCGCGTCGCGAGCATCGGCCAGTGGCTCATGCCCTGGCTCGTCCACCGGATCGTCTCGACCCGGTTCATGCTCAGCCGCGAGAGCTTCTAGGCGCCGCAGCGGCGACCCGGCCCGCCTCTAGATCTGCCAGGCGCCGCCGCGCAGCAGCGGCACCTCGCGCCCGTCCTGCGTGACGCCGCTGACCTCGACGTCGTCGGCGCCGATCATGAAGTCGATGTGGATCGCGCTGCGATTGACGCGCGCCTTGTCACCGTCGTCGACGCCGAACGGGAAGCCGCCGCCGAGTGCGATGTGGCTCGCCGCGTTCTCGTCGAGCAGCGTCTCGTAAAAGACGGTGTCGAGCTTGCCGATGCGGCTCTCGCGATCGACGAGCGCGACCTCGCCGAGGCGGGCGGCGCCCTCGTCCATCGCGGCGCGGCCGCGCAGCACCTCCGCGCCGCTCGACGCGTCGATCTGGACGGCCCGGCCCCGCTCGAAGCGCACGACGAGGTCGCGGATGATCGCGCCGGAGTTGAGCAGCGGCTTGGTCGAGCGGACGATGCCCTCGGTGCGCTCCGGGTCGGGCGTCGCGAAGACCTCCTCCGTCGGCAGATTGGCGAGGTGCTCGACGCCGTGGATCGTCTGCTCCCTGGCGGCCATCCACTTCGTCGAGGGCAGCAGGCCGACGGTGAGGTCGGTGCCGGGGCCGACAAAGCGCAGGTGGTCGAGCCGGAGCGCCGTCAGCGCCATCGCCGCGCGGTCGAGCTGCAGCGTGCGGTCGCGCCAGGCGGCGATCGGGTCGGGTGTGTCGAGGCGGCACACGTGCTCCACCGCCTGCCAGAGCGCCTCGAGGGCTGCAGCCGGCGCGAGCTCCGGGTACACGAGCTGGGCCCACGCAGGCCCGGGGCACGGGACGACCGTCCAGTTGATGGTGCGCCGGTCGATCACCTCGACGATCTCCTTGACGAATGGCAGCTGGTCCTTGCCGGAGCGCGCTGGGTCGAGATCATCGAAGAGGCCCGGCACCGTAGGCCCGGTGAGGGCGATCCGGGCGGAGCCGGCCTTCTCCAGCGCGAGCAGGCGCTGGCCGAGCCACGGCGGCACATAGTCGAGCGTCTCCGCGGCGGCGTACTTCAGCCGCGCGTGCTTGACGTGGTAGTCGAAGTAGACGGCGTCGACGTACTTCGCACCGCGCCGGTAGCCCGCCTCGGCGATCGCGCGGACGAGCGGCTCCTGCCCGAACGTGCCGCTGACACCGAGCACCTGACCCGGCTGGAGGTTCGCTCCCAGACCAACCGCGAGATCGGCCAGTAGCTGGATCCGCTCGCCCGGGGAGAGGCTCATAGCG
>JANXXF010000383.1 GCA_025350775.1 Actinomycetes bacterium | reverse complement strand
CGGCGACCAGCTGCGCCAGATCATCATGGATCGGTCGGGCACGAGCTGTGCCTCGTACGACGCGGCCGGCAACATGTCCGGCATCGGCGTCGGCATCGCGTTCGACGGCACCCGCCTGCTCGCATCCTGTTACAGCGACAGTACGATCACCGCTGTCAGCCCGGTCGACGGCCATCAGGTCGCGGTGCATTTCATCGCCGGCGCGTCGGCTCTTGGTGCACTCGCCTGGGACAATACCCGCGGCCTCGTCTGGGGCTGCAGCGCATTCAGCACCGTCGGCACGATCGACCTTGCCACGAACACCTTCACGCCGGTGTTCGCCAGCGCAGGCTGCTTCGACGGCCTCGCCTATGACGGCTCCGACGACACGCTCTGGGCGAGCGCGGACGCTTCGTTCCCGGTGACCCACTACACGACCACCGGCACCGTGCTCGGTGCCTTCTCCGGGTCGCTGGGGGGGCACGGCAACTCCGGCATCGCCGTCGGTGGCCCGCTGCTCTACCTCGCGAATGATGGCGGTTCACAGATCTACACGTCCCCGAAGGACTTCTCGGTGGCGCCGACGCTCTTCGCCAGCTTCCCGCGCCGCCTCGAAGATCTCGAGTGCGACAACGTCACCTTCGCCGGCGGCGGCACCGGCGCGGTCTGGTCGGTCGACGCGTACGACAACATCCTCAACGCCTGGGAGATTCCGGCAGGAAGCTGCGACTACGGCGGCGGCCGCAGCGGGCCGCGGATCAGCGGAGCGGTGAACATCGTCGTGCGTGCCACCTCGACGGCCGGCACACCGGTCAGCTTCTCGGTCACGGCGGTCGACTTCCCCGACGGACCGGTGCCCGTCACCTGCACCCCGCCGTCGGGCTTCCTCTTCCCGCTGGGCGTGACGACGGTGACCTGCACCGCGACCGACTCCGACCACAACACCACGACAAAGAGCTTCACCGTCAGCTCGCGCAACGGCGTCGTCGACTCCGGCCCGATCGGATCGACGCCGACCGGGTTTGCGACGGTGGCTTTCTCGGTATCGATCCCACGCTCCGAGGCACGCTGCTCACTGGACGGCGCACCCGAGAAGAAGTGCAGCGGCTCGCCGAAGACGTTCAGCGGCCTCGCGCCGGGGCCGCATTCGTTCTGCATCCGCGGCCTCGCACCGGGTCTCGTCTACGACCCGACGCCGGACTGCATCAACTGGTCGTTCGACCCGCCTGCGCCCGTGGTGCGGATCACCAGTAGCACGCTCGTCGAGAATGGAAGCGCCCTCCAGATCACCTTCACATCCGACCAGCCAGGGCCCGGCACCGGCTCGGGCTTCTCCTGCAGCCTCGACTTCTCGTTCTGGACAACGTGCTCGTCGGGGATCGTGTACCACGGGCTCGCCGGAACCGCATCGTCACAGCAGTTCCACTGCATCAGAGTGCAGGCCGTGAGCAGATTCGGCGTCACGTCGAACCCGTTCGACTTCTTCGCCGGCGCATGGGCCAACACGCCTTCCGGCAGCTTCGGCATCGGCTGCGGCGGCGGCGGCGATTAGTAGCCAACCTCCCGGCCAAGGCCCTGGCGCCGGGCCACCGTGACTGCGGGCCCGCCGACGCGAACATCGCGCCGGCGGGCCCGGCGTGATCGCGTCACTCGGTTTCGCAGTGATCGCGCAGGCGGGCAGTTCACCCACCGGCTCGGCGATCGGTTCCCCTAGCAGCAGCACCGGCGCGGCTGCCGCACCCGCCGGTATCGCTGCGGCCGCGCAGGCGCTGTGGTTGGATAGAGCCCATGGGCATTCGCGTGGGCATCGACACCGGGGGGACGTTCACCGACCTCGTCGCCGTGGACTCCGAGACAGGTCGTTGGTACGTCGCCAAGGTGCCTTCGAACCCGGCGAACCCGGTGGCGGCGATCGGTGAGTCGCTGACCGGCGCGGGCTTCGACCCGAGCGCCGTCGACTTCATCGTCGTCGGCACCACGATCGGTATCAATGCCGTGCTCACCCGCCGCGGCGCACGCGTCATCTACGTGACGACGCAGGGCTTCGAGGACATCCCCTTCATCCAGCGGATCAACCGCAAGCACCACTACGACTTCCGGTGGCGCAAGCCGACGCCGCTCGTCCACCGGCCCGACTGCATCGGCGTGCCCGGCCGGCTCGACGAGGAGGGCCGCGAGATCGAGCCGCTCGACCTGAGCGGCCTCGCCGACCGCGTCGCCGAATGCCTCGCCGCCGCGCCCGGGCCGGGCTCCAGCGCGACCTCCGGTCCGGCCGGTGCCGACATCGCAGTCGCGGTCTGCACGCTCTTCTCGTATCTCAATCCGGCGCACGAGCTGGCGATCCGCGACGAGCTGCGCGCCCGCTTCCCCGGCCTTCCCGTCTCCCTGTCGCATGAGATCGCGCCGATCTGGCGCGAGTACGAGCGCGGCACGACGGCGCAGGTGGACGCGTTCACGAAGCCGCTCTTCGAGCGCTACGCGGACGGCGTGTCGCAGGCGCTGCAGGAGAAGCTGGTGGACGGGCGCTGGGGCCTGCTCAAATCGAACGGCGGACACGCCCTGGCGCACGAGGCGCGCGAGCGGCCGGCGCACCTGTTGCTGTCCGGCATCGCCGGTGGCGCGATCGGCGGCGCGCAGATGGCGCGGGCGGCCGACGCACCCGAGGCCGTGGCGCTCGACATGGGCGGCACCTCCTGCGACGTGTGCCTGATCGTCGGCGGCGAGGCGCTCTACTCGTCGGACTTCGAGATCGAGTTCGGCTTCCCGGTTGCGGTGCCGAGCGTCTCGACACGAACGATCGGGGCGGGTGGCGGCTCGATCGGCTGGGTCGACCCGGGCGGCTTCCTGCAGGTCGGCCCGCAGAGCGCGGGCGCCGATCCCGGCCCCGCCTGCTACGGCCGTGGCGGCACCGAGCCAACGATCACCGACGCCGACGTCGTGCTCGGCCGGCTCGACCCGGGCTTCTTCCTGGGCGGGAAGCTCCCCCTCAACCCTGCTCTCTCCGCTGCGGCGCTCGGCCGGGTGGGCGCGCAGCTCGGCCTCTCCGCGGTGGAGGTCGCATCGGCGATGGTGCGCGTCACCAACGAGAACATGGCGAACGCGATCCGCATCGTCACCGTCGAGCAGGGCATCGACCCGCGCGGCTTCGCCCTGATCGCCTTCGGCGGCGCGGGCGCCACGCACGGCTGCGAGATCGCCGACGCGATCGGCATGCGTCGCGTCGTCGTGCCGCCCCGCCCCGGCCTCTGCTCGGCGTTCGGCGCCCTGGCCGCCGACGTCCGCGTCGACGCCATCCGCTCCGTCTACCTCACCGATCGCACGACGACGGCGCCGCAGCTCGACGGCCTCTTCGGCGAGCTCGCGGCCCAGGCGCTCGCCGACCTCGCGGCCCAGGGCGCCACGGGCAGCCCGGTGGTGCGCCGCTCGATCGCCCTGCGCTACCAGGGGCAGAACTACGAGCAGGAGGTCGCGGTGCCGGCTGGCACCGTCGACGACGCCGCGCTCGCCGCCATCTACGCCGACTACGGACGCCTGTACGAGGAGTTCTACGGCTACCGCCTCGACGGCATCCCGGTCGAGCTGGTGCGACTGCAGGTGGTCGCCGATGAGGGCGCCCCGGCGCTCGGCTCGCTCCCCAGCGAGACGCACGCGGGCGAGGTGTTGAGCACGGTCGCCGAGGCCGCCGTCACCTCCCGCGACGTCCACTTCCCCGGTCACGGCTTCGTGCCGACGCGCATCGTCCGGCGCGAGAGCCTCGACGCGGGCACCCGTCTGGACGGCCCGGCCGTCGTCGAGTCGATGGACTCGACCGTGGTCGTACCGCCCGACTGGAGCCTCCACGCCGCCCCCAGCGGCACCCTCGACCTGGAGAAGAAGGCATGAGCAGCGCAGCTACCCCTGGCGGTGCCGGCGGCCCAGGCGTCCCGACCGCCATCGACCCCGTCACCCTCGGCATCGTCAACAATGGCTTCGTCAACGTGTGCCGCGAGATGGGCATCACGATGATCCGCACCGCGTTCTCGCCGATCTTCAACGAGGGCCTCGACTTCTCGTGCGTCCTCTTCGACAGGCACGGCAACATGATCGGCCAGGCCGAGTTCTGCCCGGCGCAGATCGCCGCGAGCCTCTTCATCGTGCGCTGGACGCTCGAGGAGCTGGGGATCGAGAGCTTCGAGCCCGGCGACGTCGTCCTCCACAACGACCCGTACCGTGGCGGCGCCCACATCCCCGAGCACTCGGTGATCCGGCCGGTCTTCCACGAGGGCGAGCTGTTCGGCTTCGTCGCCAACGTCGGACATCTGGCGGAGATCGGCGGCAAAGCGGTCGGCTCGTTCGCCGCCGACGCCACCGAGGTGTTCCAGGAGGGCCTGCGCATCCCGCCGGTCAAGATCGTCAAGCGCGACGTCAACGACATGGAGCTGTGGCGGCTGATCATGGCCAACCACCGGACGCCACGGAACACCTGGGGCGACCTCAACGCCCAGATCGGCTCGCTCCGCGTGGCCGAGCGCCGCGTGATCGAGATGGTCGACCGCTACGGCCGAGACTTCCTCGAGCAGGCCGCCAACGAGCTGATGGACTACAGCGAGCGCTGGATGCGCGCCGAGATCTCGGCGATCCCGGACGGCGTCTACGAATTCACCGAGCGGATGGAGGACGACGGCGTCAGCGACCAGCCGGTGACTTTCCACGTCACCGTGAACGTGCGCGGCGACGAGCTGATCGTCGACTGGACGGGCACCGACCCGCAGGTGCGCGGCCCGATCAACGCAACCTACGGCGTCACCGCCGGCGCCACCTACAACGCCGTCTTCCACGTCACCGACCACCACATCCCGAAGAACTCGGGCGCGTACCGGCCGATCCGCATCATCGCGCCGCCCGGCTCCGCGGTGAACGTGCAGTACCCGGGGCCGTCGGTGGGCGGCAACACCGAGACGCACCCGAAGCTGGCCGACATGGTGATCGCGGCACTGGCGCCCGCGCTGCCGGGCCGCGTCTCGGCCGCCGAGGGCGGCACCTGCTGCAACTTCCTGTTCGGCGGCATCCATCCCAAGACCGGCGAGTACTACGCGAACTACCACCTCGAGGGCTGCGGCTGGGGCGCCAAGAGCTACGACGACGGCAACGACGCAATCATCATCAAGAACGGCAACTGCCGGAACACCCCGGTCGAGATCTTCGAGACCCGCTATCCGCTGCGCGTCAAGGAGTACTCGCTGATCCCGGACTCTGGCGGCGCGGGCGCGATGCGCGGCGGCCTCGGCACGCGGCGGATCATGCGCGTGCAGGACGGCGTCGAGATCACCGTGAACGCCCTGCTCGACCGCACGAAGCCGGGGTTCGGCGCGTTCGGGCTGGAGGGCGGCGGCCAGGGCGGCAGCGCCGCGATCAAGGTGAAGCGCGCCGGCGACACCGAGTTCCGCACGTTCACCGAGGCATTCGGCACGGTGTCCGCATCGAAGTTCACGAACGTCGTGTTGCGCGGCGGCGACGAGGTGCTGATCGAGAGCCCGGGTGGCGGCGGCTACGGCGACGCGTACGCGCGCGACCCGGAGCGGCTGGCCCGCGACGTCTTCGAGGGCTTCGTCAGTGCAGGGCAGGCGCAGGCGCTGTACGGCGCTGCGGTGACGACGTGAGCGGCGCAGCCGGGCCGGACGGCGGCGCGGGCGGCCGCTGGGTCGAGCTGAAGCCCGCCGTGTGGGAGACGGTCGTGCGGGCCTGCGACTGCTGCGGCCAGGTCGTGCCGAAGCGGCTCTGGGTGGTCGACATCGCGGGTAGCGAGCGACGGTTCTGCGGCACCGAGTGCGAGTCGCTCTACCGCTCGTACGTTCTGCCCAGGCTCGCGCGGTAGCGACGCTGTGACCGTCGGCCGCATCCTGCTGCTGGACTACCCGTACGCCGAGACGGCGGTGGAGGAGGCGGCGCTGGCGCCGCGTGCGCTGGTGCGGGCAGCCGGCGAGGCGCTGCGGGTGGCGAGCGCGGGCGCGGGCGCGAGCGCGGGCGAAACCGACGGCACAGCCGCGGCCCGCGCGGCCGCGGGCTTCGAGGACGTCGAGGGCCTGCTCGTGGACATGGCTCCGGTGGACATGGCTCTACTGGACGCGCTGCCGCGGCTGCGGGCAGTGTCGGTGATCGGGATCGGGCTCGACCGGATCGACTTCGCCGCGGCCGCCGCGCGTGGTGTCGCCGTGCGCAACGTCGCGGCCGGCTCGACCGAGGACGTCGCCACCCACGCGGTCGCGCTGCTGCTTGCGCTGTGGCGAAGGCTGCCGGCGTACCACGCGCACGTCGCGGGCGGCGGCTTCGACTTCACCGCGGTGGGGCCGATCGACAGCCTCGCCTCACAGACCATCGGCATCCTCGGCTTCGGCCGCATCGGCCAGGCGACGGCGCGGCGCCTCGCCGCCTTCGGCTGCCGCGTCGTCGCAACGAGCCGCACGGACTCGCCCGCCTACGCCGCGCTCGGCGTCGAGTCCCTTCCCCTCGACGAGCTGCTCCGCGCGAGCTCGGCGCTCGTCGTCACCGCGCCCCTCAACGATGCCACCCGCGACCTCCTCGACGAGCGCCACCTCCGCCTGCTGCCGCGGGGCGCCGTCGTCGTCAACGTCGGTCGCGGCCTCGTCGTCGACACACCCGCGGTCGCCCGCCTGCTCGCCGAGGGGCACCTCGCCGGCGCAGGTCTCGACGTCTTCCGCAGCGAGCCGCCCGGCCCCGACGAGCTGGCCGTCGCCGCCGCGTCACCCAACACGATCCTCACGCCCCACGCCGCCTTCTACGCGGTGGACACCGGCCTGGCGATCCGCCAGGCCGCCTGCGCGAACCTGCTAGACGCCCTGGCGCTGCCGGTAGACGGGGCGCTGGCGTCGGCGTAGGATCACCCCCAGGGGGCTGCGCATGGCTGCGACGCAATGAGAGAGGAGAAGAGATCGGTGTGGTACTGGCTCGTACCGGCGCTCGGCGCGATCTTCTTCCTGGGAGCCCTCGGCATCACCTCGAAGCTCGCGTTGGAGACGATCGCGTGGCAGCAGATCATCCCCTGGGGAGCGGTCTGCTACGGCGTCGCCACGATCGCGCTGATGGGCTTCGGCGGCACCCGCTTCGCCCTGGGCAGCGGCGGCTTCTGGGCGGCGCTAAGCGGCATCTGCCTGTCGGGCGCCGCCGTGCTGATGATGCTCACACTTTCGCGGACGGAGGTTAGCGTCGCCGTCCCGATCATCGCCAGCTACCCCGTGCTAACACTGATCGCCGCCGCGATCTTCCTCTCCGAGAGCATCACCGTGCCGAAGGTGGTCGGGACGCTGCTCGTAATCGCCGGCGCCGCCGTGATCGGGCACTGGGGCGGCTGAGCGGCCACCTGGCCGCGGCCCGCGCCACTCCATGAGCCTCTTCGTCTCGCTCTTCGCCCGGCAGCTCCTACGCGACCTGCAGCAGGTGCCTGCACGGGTGCGGGCACGCGGTACCGACGCCGGCCGGGTCGCGCGCTGCGGCACTGTCGCCGAGCTGCGAGCAGCCGCCCGGCGGGAGGTGCCGCGCGCGGTCTTCGACTTCGCCGACGGCGGCGCCGAGGACGAGGTCACGCTGCGCGCCAACGTGGATGATCTGGCAGCGCTGCGGCTCGCACCACGGATGCTCGCCGGAACCGGCGAGATCGACCTCTCGACGACGGTGCTGGGCCGGCGCCTGGCGGTGCCGCTGATCGGCGCGCCGACCGGGCTCACGGGGATGCTCCATCCCCGCGGCGAGCTGGCGATCGCGCGGGCGCTCGACCGGGCCGGCTCGCTCTACACGCTGTCGACGCTGGGGTCGACCTCGATCGAGGAGCTCGCCCGCGAGGTGCCCGGCCCCAGCTGGATCCAGCTCTACCTGTGGCGCGACCGCGGCATCGTGCGCGACCTCGTGCAGCGGGCGCAGGCGAGCGGCTACGAGGCGCTCGTCGTGACCGTGGACGTGCCGCGCCTCGGCACCCGCGAGCGCGACCGGCGCAACAGCTTCGGCGTCCCGCCCCGCCTCACGCCACGGCTCCTCGCCGACTCGCTGCGGCGGCCGCGCTGGACGGCCCGCACGCTGCGCGACCCACGCGTCACGGCGGCGAGCATCAGCACGGTGCGCCAGGGCACCGCCGCCGACCCCGCCAGCCTCGTCGACTACATCAACGGCCAGTTCGACCCGGCAGTCAGCTGGGCCGATCTCGCCTGGGCGCGGGCCGAGTGGCCGGGGCCGCTCCTGGTGAAGGGCATCCTGCGCGCCGACGACGCCCGCCGGGCGGTGGACGAGGGCGCCGATGGCATCATCGTGTCGAACCACGGCGGCCGCCAGCTGGACACGGCCGTGTCGGCGATCGCGGCGCTGTCTGCCGTCGTCGACGAGGTAGGCGGCGATGCCGAGGTGCTCATGGACGGCGGCATCCGTCGCGGCACCGACGTGGTGAAGGCGCTGGCCCTGGGGGCGCGGGCCTGCCTCGTCGGCCGGGCGCTGCTCTACGGCCTGGCCGCCGGCGGCGACGCGGGCGCCGAGCGTGCGCTGGCGATCCTCGTGGACGAGCTGCGCCTGGCGCTGGCCCTGGCCGGCTGCGCCTCCGTCGCCGACGTGGACGGCACCCTGCTCGACCTCGCCTCGCGGCAGCCCGCGTCGCACTCCCTCGCCGCACGGCCGGCACCCCGCCCATGAGAGCCGCGCTCTCCGAGATCTCGACCGTCGGCGCGAGCTTCGCCGAGGACGTCGCCGCCTATTCCGCAGCGGGGCTCGACGCGATCGGGCTGTGGGAGTTCAAGCTCCCCAGCGACGACGAGGCGAGCATCGCCCTCCTGCGTGGGCACGGCCTCGCGGTGGCGAACTGCGTTCCCGCGATCCCGTCGGTCCTGCAGCTCGCCCGGCCCGGCATGGAAGGCCCGACCGACCCGGAGGTGCGGATAGCGGCGCTCTGCGCCTCGGTGCGCCGGTTCGCCCTGTACGCCCCCGAGAGCGTCGTGTGCCTGGCCGGCCCGCTGGGCGGCCGTAGCCGTGAGGACGGCTGGGCGGTGCTCGTCGACGGGCTGCGGCGCGTCGTGGCGACGGCCAGCGAGGTGGGCGTGCGCATCGGCTTCGAGGTCGTGCACGCAACGCAGCGCACCGAGACCGGCTTCCTCACCACGCTCGCCGACGCCGACGCGCTGCTCGCCGAGCCGGGTCTCGAGCAGCTCGGCATCCTCTTCGACACCTATCACCTGGCCGAGGCACCGGGCGTCCACGCCTGGATCGCCGCGAACACCGGGCGCATCGCCGGCGTGCACGTGAGCGACTGGCCGGCGCATGGACGCAGCGATCGCGTCCTGCCCGGCGAGGGGATCACACCGACGCGCGAAGCGGTGGCGGCCCTCGCGGCGGCGGGCTGGAACGGAAGCCTCGACGTGGAGATCTTCTCGACGCCGGAAGGGTTCTGGGCGTTACCGGTCGAGGAGGCCGCGCGGCGCGCGCGTGCCGCCCTGAACAGGCTCGGGCAGTACCCGCACCTCCCGACCCTCTGACATGTTAGAACTGACCGGTGGCTCCCTTGGAACCCCGGGTCAATCTCAACGACCGCATTTACGAGCTGCTACGGCAGCGCGTGCTCACACGCCAACCCGGCCCGGGCGCGAAGCTCAGCTTGCACGAGCTCGCCGCCGAGCTCGGCGTGTCGCGCAGCCCGGTGCACCACGCACTGACCCGGCTTGTCTCGGAAGGGCTGCTGTCCGTGAAGGCGCGGCGCGGCTATTTCGTTGCACCGGTCACCGCCGCCCACCTCGAGGACGGCTACGACGTGCGACGCGCACTCGAGCTGCACGCCGCCGCGAAAGCCCTCGATCGGACCGACCCCAGGCTCACCACCCGGCTACGGGCACTGATGGTGCAGTCCGGGCAGGCGATCTCGCACACCGACTGGGACACCGCCAACGCCGCCTTCCACGAGTGCCAGGTGGACATGGCCGGCAACGCACTACTCTCGCGCGTCTACCGGCAGCTCTCGGTGAACCTGATGATGCAGGTGATCCGCGGCGGCAACCTCGAGGGCAGCGACTACCTCGTGCGCGAGCATCGGGCCCTCGTCGAGGCGTTCGAGGCAGGCGATCTCCGCGCTGCCGAGGCCGCGATCACGCTGCACATCGAATCCGGCCGACGGATCGCGCTCGACGCGATCGCGCAGGCCGGCGGCGTCCTCTGACGCCGCCGGCCCACACCACCGTCGCTCGCCTCGATCAGCTCTCCCAGAACTTCATCGGCAGCCCTGCCAGCGGCACCCCGCCGGACTTCGTCACGAGCCACGTGTCCTGCATGTAGACGCAGTCCTCGCCGTTTGCCGCGATCCCGTGCGGGTGGATCGAGAGCACCATGTTCTCGCGCAGCACCGTGTCGTTGCCCTCGCCCACCTTCGGGAACTCGATCATCGTCATCCCGATCGAATGCCCGGTGACATGCCCGAGGTGGTAGCCGCGGCTGCGGAATCCCTTCGACACCGCCATGTGCACGTCATGGCAGGTCGCGCCGTCACGCACCACCGTCTTGGCGACCTCGAAGTACTCCTGGTAGGCCTCGCCCAGCGCCTTCGTGTCGTCGGAGAGCTGCGTCCCCTTTGCCGTGCACGCCCGCGACACCTCGGCCCAGTGCATGCCGGGCCCTGCGACCTCGAGCGACGGCAGCATGAAGTCGCCGAGGATCTCCTCCTTGCGCGCGATCTTGAACTCGGGGTAGGTCAGGCCGGTTCGCCCCGGCGCCGTCAGCACCATGTTCATCGTCAGCCGGCCGCAGCCCTCGGCGACGAAGTACTCCTCGGCCACCGCCATCACCTCGGCCGCGCTCTTGCCGGGCGCGTAGCTCTCGGCCCAGATCTCGAAGCCGCGCGCGTTGATGCGCACTGAATCCCGCACCGACACCAGCTCCGCCTCGCTCTTCACGGCGCGAGCCAGGTCGAACTCGACGTCGAACGGGACGAGCTCGAGGCCGGCGAGAGCCGTGTAGTCGCGCACGGTCATGATGTAGTCGAGCCCGTAGACGCCGATCCGCTTCCAGCCGGCGCCGCGCGCCCGGTCGGCAATGAACTCGCCCGGGCGCGGGTGCAGCATCTGCTCGAGCGGGGTCGTCGCGTGCTCGCCGACGTAGCGCGCCTCGGACGGAAAGACGATGAAGGGATCGCCGTCGGCAGGCACCACGACGTAGGCGTAGCGGTGGACGATCTGGAAGCCCGACAGGTATGTGACGGAGCCCTCGAAGCCCGTGTACTCGCTACCGGCGACGATCAGGGCGTCGAGTTCGTGCTCGCCCATCGCGGCTCGCACGTTGGCGAAGCGCCGCTTCAGCTCGGCATTCAGGTCCATGACTTCTCCACTCCTTTGATGAGGGCCGTAATGGTGTCATTGAGCGGGGTCGGCACGCCGAGAGAACGCCCGAAGCGAGCGATGCCTCCGTTGAGGAAGTCGATCTCGGTGAGCCGGCGCGCCTCGATGTCCTGCAACATCGACGCCTTGTGGTTGTAGGCGACGTCGGGCTTGGCCGCGTGGTCGATCAGCGCCTCCGGGTCGGCGTCGAGCGTGATGCCCTGCGCGGCGGCGACGGCCTTGCCCTCGCTAACCAGCCCGGAGACGAGCGCGCGCAGGTCGGGGCGCTCGCAGACGCGCCCGTGCGTGAGGCCCGTGAGCCCGCCGATCGGGTTCGTCGACGCGTTGAAGATCACCTTGCGCCACTGCGCGGGGCGCGCGTCGGCGACCGCGTGCGTCGGCATGCCGCCACGCGTGCAGGCGTCAGCGAGCCACTCGACCTCGACGCTCGTGGCGGGGCTCGGCTCGAACGGGGCGAACGTGGTGTCGCCCTTGACGTCCCACTGCACCACGCCCGGCTCGATCAGCTTGCCTGCCGGAAAGGTTGTGCCGCGGATGACACGGCGCACGTGGCGAGCCAGCGTCTCCTCGTTGCCGACGCCGTTCATCACCGAGGCGACGGCACCGTCGGCGAGCGCGTGCGCGACGGCGGCCAGCGCCGCGTCGGCGTGCATCGCCTTGGTCGCAACGATGCCGAACTCGCACGGCGGCAGCAGCGACGCGTCGCTGACCGCCCGCAGCCGGGCGTGCACCTCACCGGCGCCGGTCAGGCGGAGGCCGTTGGCCTCGATCGCTGCGACGTGCGCCTGTGAGAGGTCGAACGCCCACACCTCCACGTCGTCGAGCGTGGCGAGATTGGCTGCAAACAGCGACCCGACGGCGCCGCAGCCGACGATGCAGACACGGGTCATCGCGAGCCTCCCTTGCTGGTGTGGAGCCCGACGAGGCGCCCGACCAGCCGGCCGGCCCCGTCGAGCGAGAACTCGCGCCCGCCGCTGATGCCGGACGGGCGCAGGATGAGCACTGCCGCCATCACGGCGCCGAGGATCACGAGGCGGCTGCCCTCGGGCAGGTGAAAGCGGAAGCCGAGGTCGATCCCCGACTCCGACTCGCTCAGGAACGATGACAGCCCGCTGACGAGCAGAGCGCCGATGACCGCGCCCCAGAGGCTGGAGGCGCCACCGACGACGAGCATCGCGAGCGTCAGGAAGGTCAGGTCGAGAAACACCTGGTCGGCGGTGATCGAGCCGAGCATGTGGACGTAGAGGCCGCCCGCAAGGCCGCCCAGCGCGCCCGACAGGGTGAACGCGAACAGCCGCTGCCGGTGGACGTTGATACCGGCCGCCGCCGCGGCGGCGGCGTCCTCCCGCGAAGCGCAGAGCATCCGGCCGGGCCGGCTGTGCCGGTAGACGAAGGCGACGACGATGACGAGGACGGTGCCGACGGTGGCCTGCAGCCAGCCCGTCGTCTCGGGGATCAGCGCGAGCGTCGTCGCGCCCGGGCCGATCTTCTCCCACTCGCGCAGCAGGTTGTGGGTGATCATCAGCACCGCGAAGGTGGCGATGCCCGCGGCGAGGCCGGAGAGCCGCATGAGCGGCAGGCCCAGCACGAGCGCCAGCACCGCCCCCACCGCTGCGGCCAGCGCGAGCGACGGGACGTTGCCGAGCGTGTGGTCGCGCAGGAGCGGGAACAGCGCCGGCAGGACGCCGGCTTTCGACTCCACCGGGATCGTCAGCACACCGGACGAGAAGGCGCCGACGGCGACGAAGCTGATCTGCCCGAACGAGAGCACGCCGGAGTTGCCGACGAACACCGAGATCGACGTGACGATCGCGACGGAGATGATCGCGAGGAGGAAGTAGATCTCGATGGTGCGTGAGACGGTCAGGCAGAGCAGCCCGGCGATCACCACGAGCGCGATCGGGCCGGCGAGCTCGAGCAGGGTGCGGCGGTCGAGAGTCATACGCGGTCGATCACCGACGAGCGGCCGCGGACGAACAGTCCCGCCGGCTTGACGATCAGCACGACGACGACCAGCGCGAAAACGATCGACGGCAGGAAGACCGTCTTGTCGGTCGGCAGGGCGCCATTGATCACGCCCTGCGCAAAACCGATCGTGAAGCCGCCGAGCGTCGCCGTCCAGAGACGGTCGATGCCGCCGACGACGACACCGACGAGCACGACGACGGTGTCGATCAGCGCGAAGTCGGGAGTGACCAGCGGGCTCTGGATCGTGAGGATGACGGCGACCGCGGCAGCAAGCGCGCCGGCGAGCAGTACGGCGACCGTGATCACCGTGTTCGCGCGGACACCGATCATGCGGGCCGTGAGGAAGTCGGACGAGGCGGCCCGCATCTGCAGCCCGATGCGTGTGCGCCCGAGGATCGCGGCGAGCAGCGCCAGCGCGCCGATCGCCACCGCGACCGCAACGATCGTCACCTTGCGCACGTCGACTCCGCCGACTACGATCGCGCGGTTGAGAGATGCGATCGAGGCGGCGGGCTGGCCGATCTGGCCGTCGCGCACGTCGATCAGCAGCGCCGCGGCCTGGAGCGTGAACGCGATCGCGAACGTGGCGATCAACATCACCGCCGGCGACTGGCTGCGCAGCGGCCGGAACACCGCCCGTTCCATGCCCAGCGAGAGGGCGAGCACGACGGCGAAGCAGACGACGATGCCGACCCAGACCGGCCAACCTGCCTGCGAACTGTAGGCAAGGGCATAGGCGCCGGCCATGATCAGCTGGCCGTACGCGAAGTTGACGAGGCGCAGCACGCCGAAGACGAGGCCGATGCCGACGGCCATCAGCGCGTAGATCGAGCCCTGACCGATCGCGTCGATGATCGTCTGCGCGCCGATCGCGCCGACCAGGTGGGGCACCAGCGCGCTCACGCGAGGTACGCCGCGATCAGCTTGTCGGTGTCGCCGGCGTCAGCGGGAGTCAGAGTGAGGCGCAGCTCGCCGTTGGCGATCAGGTAGGTGCGATCGGCGAAGGCGACGGTGCGCTGCGCGCGCTGCTCGATGAGCAGGACGCCGAGACCTCGTGCCCGCACCTCGGCCAGCGCTGCGAAGACGACGTCGACGACCACAGGGGCGAGGCCTAGCGACGGCTCGTCGAGCAGCAGGATGTCGGGCGCCGCGACGAGCGCGCGCGCGATCGCGAGCTGCTGCTGCTGGCCGCCGGAGAGGACTCCGGCACGGCGCTTCCCGAAGGCGCGGATGATCGGGAACAGCCCGTAAGCGGCCTCGAGGTCGGCGTCCGAGCCGGCAAGGGTGCGACGTCCGGAGAGGCCGAGCAGGAGGTTCTCCTCGACCGTCAGGTCGGCGAAGATGCGCCGCCCCTCGGGGACGAGCGCGACGCCGCTACGCGCGACATCCTCGGGGCGCCGGCCGACGATCGACCGCCCGCCCAGCCGGATGTCGCCCGACTTCGGCCGGACGACCCCCATGATGGCGTGCAGGGTCGTCGACTTTCCAGCCCCGTTCGGGCCGATCAGGCCGACCACCTCGCCGGGCGCGACCGACAACGAAAGGTCGCGTACCGCGACGACGTTGTCGTAGGCGACCGTGAGCGCGGCGATCTCGAGCGAGGGCCCGGCGGCGGTCACGCGGCCCCTCCGCCGGCTGCTTCGTGGACGACGCTGTTGCCGAGGTAGGCGGCGGCAACGTCGAGGTTGACCCGGATCTCGGCCGGCGTGCCCTCGGCCAGCGTCCGCCCCTGATCGAGCACGTGAATGCGGTCGCAGACCGCCATGATCAGCGCCATGTTGTGGTCGATCAGGAGGACGCCCGCCTCGTGGTCGTCGCGGACGGAGCGAACGACGGCGGCGAACTCTGCGGCCTCCGCCTCGGGCAGGCCGGCGGCGGGCTCGTCCAGCAGGACGAAGGCAGGCTCGGTGGCGAGGGCGCGGGCGACGCCGAGCCGGCGATCGTCGCCGTGCGCGAGCGAACGCGCGGGCAGGTCGGCGTAGGGCGAGAGGTGCAGCAGACCGAGCAGCTCGTTCGCACGGGCCCGGGCGGCACGCGCGCGCGCGCCCGCCCCGATTGCCGCCACCTCGACGTTCTCGCGGACGGTGAGGCGGCCGAACGAACGGGTGTGTTGAAAGGTGCGGGCCAGCCCGGCGCGGCTGCGCCGGTGCGGGCTCCAGTTGGTGATGTCGCTGTCGCCGAGCTCGACCCGGCCCGCTGTCGGGAAGTCGAAGCCGGTCATCACGTTGACGAGGGTCGACTTGCCGGCGCCGTTCGGGCCAATCAGGCCGATCACGTCGTGCCGGCGCAGCTCGAGCGACACCTCCTGCAGCGCCTTGACGCCGTCGAACGAACGGGAGACGGAGGTGGCCCGGAACGCTCCGGGCCACCCCTTGGCAGCCGATCCGACGGCGCCGCTGCGCATCCGCCTCCTAGCCGACCTTCGGTACGGTCTTGGCGACAACCGAGCCGACGACCTTCTCCGTCGTGCCCTCGATGCGGATCACGCGGTACTGCCGACCCGACACCGAGTGCAGCGCCGGCGAGAAGGTGACGAGGCCCGAGATCGTCGGCACCTTGTTGAACTTCTCCATCACGGCGGCGAGCTTCGCGCCGTCGGTCGAGCCGCCGGCCCGCTTGATCGCGCTGACCACGCCGTCGATCGCGGCAGCGCCGGTGACGAAGCCGCCGGTACCGGCCTTGACCGCCTTGGCGAGGGCGTTGACCGCCGGATTCGGGTCGTCGCCGAACGCCGACGCGTAGGTCACCGCGTAGTAGTTCGAGACGCCGCTCTTCGGCACCCAGTAGGTGCCGTCGCCGGCCCACGAGTTGAGGATCGGAGTGTTGTTGCCGAGCGAGCGGATGCCTGTCACGAACGCGGGCAGCTCGCCGAACGAGGTCACCGTGACGTACACGGCCGCCTTGGCCGCGTTGATGCGGCTGACCGCGTTTTGGACGTTGTTCGCGCCCGTCGCGTAGCTCTCCCGGTCGACGACCTTACCGCCGAGCTGGGTGAAGCGGGCCTCGAAGGCCTGGACGACGATCTTGAAGTACGCGAGCAGCGTGTTAGTCGCGGTCGCGGCCGTCTTCCAGCCGCGGGCGTAGGCGTACTCGGCCATCGCCGAGCCCTCATCCTGAGCGACGTTGCCGAACGAGAAGGCGAGCTTGCCCTTCGCGCCGAACCGCTTCGGGCCCATCTGATCGGTGCCGATGCACGGCGCGATCGTCAGCTTGCCCGCGTTGATCGACTCCTGGACGACCGGCGTCGCGTAGTCGACATCGCACGTCGTGAAGATGATGTCGGCGCCCTTGCCCAGCAGGCTCGCGGCGCACGACTTCGCCTTCGCGGGATCGTTGTTCTGCGTGTCGCAGGTGGTGATCGACAGCGGACGGCCGTTGACGCCGCCCTTGCCGTTGATCTCCTTGATGCGCACGTTGGCGGCGGCGAGAGCCGGCCCGTCAAACGGCGACATGTTGCCCTTCGAGTCGAAGGCCCAGCCGATCACGATCGGCTTCCCGGCCGCCGACGCGGAGCCGGCGGCCACCGCTGCGACGGTGACGAGCGCGGCCAGAAGCGCGCTGAGCGCTCCCCTCTTGCTCTTGATCATCTTCTCCTCCTCATGGTGGGATGAACAGATTGGCAACTGACAGCGAGGCTCACGACCAGGACTTCTCCTTGGCCTTCACCAGCCGGTACAACGCGGTGTGGAGCGGCACCGGGACGCCATGGCGAGCTGCCTCGCGGACGAGCGCTCCGGTAATCAGGTCGATCTCGGTCGGCCGGCGGGCCTCCATGTCCTCCAGCATCGAGGGGCGGTGCGCCGACCCGCGCCGCGTCGCCAGCACGTTCATCTGCCAGGGGTCGTCACGGAGGGCGATCCCGGCCGCGGCGGCCACCGCCTTGCCCTCGTCGACCAGGTCGTGGACGAGGTGCCCGAGATCGGTGGGTGCCGCCTCGGCCGCAAAGTGCGGATCGTGGGGCAGCCCGGTCACTGCGGCAACCGCGTTGACCGTCGCGTTGAAGATCAGCTTCGACCACTGCGCCGGCCGGAGATCGGGCAACGCCTGCGCGTGCAGGCCGGAGCGGTTGATCAGGTCGGCGGCCTCCTGCACCCGGGCGAACGGCGTGTCCTCGTACGGCCCCAGCCACGTCTCGGTGTCGAGGATGTACTCGACGTGCGCGTCCGCATGCCGGGTGCCGCTCATGAACGTGACCGCGGAGATGATCGGCCAGTCGCCGTGGCGGCGGACGACCTCCTCGGCGCCCAGCCCGTTGAGCGTCGTCATCATCGTCGCGCCCGGGAAATGGCCGGCCATGGCGGCGGCGGCGGCCTCGAGGCCGGTCGCCTTGGTCGCGACGATGCCGAGGTCGAACGCCGGGATCGCGGCCGGGTCGGCCGACGCGGTGACCCGCGCCTGCAGGTCGCTGCGGCCGCTGATGCGCAGGCCCTCGGCGTTGAGCAGGTCGGCGTGCTCGCGGCGACGGGTGAGCACGCTCACCTCGGCGACCTGGGCGAGATGCCCGGCGAAGAGGCTGCCGATCACGCCACCGCCGATGATGCAGACGCGCTGGATCATGCCCTGCCCGCGCAGAGCGCCCGGAACTCGTCGTCCGAGACGAGCCGGCGCGTCTCGATGCCGCGCTGCTTGACCGCCGCGAGCAGCTCTGCGTGGCGCTCCCCGGGGACGTCGAGGCCGAGCTCGGCGGCCTTGATCCGAATCGAGTCGATGCCGCTCTTCTTGCCCAGCACAATGCCGCGCGGCGCGCCCACCAGCTCCGAGGCGTACGGCTCGATCGCGGGCGGATCGTGGAACTGCGCGGCAACGGCGCCGCTCTCGCGGGTGAACAGGTTGTCGCCGGTGACCGGCTTCCACGGCGCGAGCGCGTAGCCGGAGCGCTGCTGCACGAGCAGGGCGAGGTCGCGCACGCGGTCGAGGCGCAGACCGGTGGGGATGCCGTAGAGCGCCTCCAGCGCGAGCGCCACCTCGACTAGGTCGGCGTTGCCGGCGCGCTCCCCCATGCCGTTGATCGTGCCCTGCACCCAGGTGGCGCCGGCACGCACGGCTGCGATCGCGGCGGCGGTGCCCAGGCCGAAGTCGTCGTGCCCGTGCCAGTGCACGGGGATGTCCTTGCCGAGCCACTCGACGGTCTGGCCGACGAGATAGGCGGCCGCCTCCGGGGTCGCGATGCCGATGGTGTCGACGACGACCACCTCGCGGGCGCCGGCTTCGACCGCCGTCTCGTACGCGCGGCGGTAGAAGGCGAGGTCGGCGCGCGAGGAGTCGACGCCGAAGAACGCGATCTTGATGCCCGCCGACGACGCGAACGAGACTGCCGTGCGGATCCGCTCCAGCATCGCCTCGTGCGAGACGCCGAGCGCGGCCAGCTTCGCGTCCGAGATCGGGCTCTCGATCACGGAGGCGGGCACGCCGAGCTCGACGAGCGCCTCGACGTCGGCCTGGACGGCGCGCGAGAAGCCCCAGACCTCGGCCTTCAGGCCGGCGGCCGCCACGAGCTCGACGGCGCGCCAGTCGTCGGCCGAGACGCGCGGAAAGCCAGCCTCGATGCGGTCGATCCCCGCGGCGTCGAGGGCGCGCGCGATCTCGAGCTTGTCCTCGGGCGAGAGGACGACGCCGACCGACTGCTCGCCGTCGCGCAGGGTCGTGTCGTAGAGGCCGACCCGCGGCGGGCGCGCCGCGGCCGGCAGGCCAGACTCGGCCGCGGCGGCAGCGGCCGCGCCCAGCGCCGTCTCGTTGAGCGTTCCCGTCCAGAGCTTGCTGCGATCGATCACGCTGCCTCCTCGGTCGTCATGCGCGCACGATCCCGTCGGGGAACGAGCACAGCTTCTCGGGGCCGTGCGCCGTGATCAGGAAGTTGTCCTCGACGCGCAGGCCGCCGCCCTCGTCCCAGTAGCACCCGGGCTCGATCGCCAGCACCATCCCCTCGCGCACCTCGCCGCCGGCGGCCTGGTGGGCGTACGGCGGCTCGTGCGCCCTGGCGCCGACGCCATGGCAGATCGGGTGGGACGGCTGGCCGGGGAAGCCGAGCGCTGCGATGCCGGCCCGCACCCGGCGGTCGAGCTCGGCGAGGCTCGCGCCCGGGACGCAGAAGGCGACGGCGGCGTCGTACACGCCCAGCAGGCCCTGCTCGAGCTCGCGGTAGCGCGGTGTGAGCTCGCCGGGCACCAGGTTCTTCGTGTGGTCGCACCAGTAGCCGTCGGCGCAGACCCAGATCTCGAACAGCGTCGGCTCGCCCTCCACCACGGGGCGATTCGACGTGGCGGTGAACGTGCGGATGCCGGAGCCCGACCAGACGAGCGAGAAGCCGAGCGCCAGCTCGACCTTGGCGTCCCAGCCCGTGCCCTCGCCGTGCACGAAGCCGAGCCACTCCGACGCGATCTGCGCCTCGGTCTGGCCCGGCCGGATGACGCCGCGCACGTGCTCCATCGCCGCGCCCGCAATAGCGTTGGCGAGGCGCAGCCGCTCGATCTCCTGCGGCGTCTTCAGCATCCGCGCCTCGTTGAGGACAGGCATCGCGTCCTCGGCCTGCGGAAACGCGTCGAACCACGCCTTGGGGTAGGTCGTCGGCTCGCCCACCATCCTGTCGGTCGCCTGGGTGCCGAGCGAGAGCTCGATGCCCACCGCCCCGTGCTCCCGCGCGAGATCGGCTGCCACATCCAGCGCCCGCAGCGAGGGCGGCCGCGGGTCGCGCTCGTCGTAGCCGGCGAAGCAGCGGATGTCGGCCGTCCAGGCGGTGCGCTCGGCGTCGGCGCGCGACGGCTCGAGGCAGATCAGCGTCGGCTCGCCCTGCACAGGGAAGACGACGGCGTCATAGCCCTTCATCCCCCAGAAGTTGGTCAGGTAGAGGACGTTGTCGGGTGCGCGGACGACGAGCGCGTCGAGACCGCGGTCGGCCATCAGCCGCCGCACCCGCTCGAGCTTCGCGTCGTCGCGCGGCCAGCTCACGTCAGCGGCCTACGTCTCGCCCCACGGGCGCACGCGTGGCGGCGGCGGCGCGCCGTGCCCCTCCTGCCAGGAGATCACCGGGTTGCGCAGCACGCCGATGCCCTCGATCTCGGCCTCGATCAGATCGCCGGGGCGGAGGTAGAGCGCTGCGGCATCCGGCGAGAAGCCGGCCACCCCGGACACCGTGCCCGTCGAGATGATGTCGCCGGCCGAATAGCCCAGCGCCGAGTACTGGGCGATGATCTCCGGAATCGTCACCGACATCCGCCCCGAATGGGACTCCTGTCGCAGCTCGCCGTTGACGCGCAGCTCCATCCGCAGGTTGTGCGGGTCGGGGATCTCGTCGGCGGTCACGATCCACGGCCCGAGCGGGCAAAACGTGTCGATCGCCTTGCAGAACGAGAAGATGCCCGACCGCATCTCGCCGCGCTGGATGTCGCGCGCCGTGATGTCGTTGAAGATCAGATAGCCGGCGACGTAGTCCATCGCCTCCTCCGGGCCGAACCATTTGCCGGCCTTGCCGATGATCACGGCCAGCTCGAGCTCGTAGTCGAGCTCGTTGGTGAGGTGCTCCGGGTAGATGATCGGGTCGTCCGGGCCGATGATCGCGTCGAGATTCTGGAAGAACACGATCCAGGGCGCGATGTCGTGCGACCAGGCGACGCGCTCCGACTCGGTCTTGTGCTCGCGGAAGTTGCCCGAGGTATGGAAGAACTTCTTCGGGATGATCGGCGCGCGCAGGCGCGTCGAGGCGAGCGCGACCCGCTCGCCCGTCGGGGCGGCGCCACCCTGCTCGAAGTACTCCCGCATCGTCGGCACGTCGAGGACGGCGATCTCGTCGCCTGCCAGTGCGCCGACGCGCCCCTGCCCTTCACCGAACGTCACCAGTTTCGTCATTCCTTCGCTCCTCTCGCCGGCCGCCGGCGACGCCGGGACCACCACGCAGTCGTATCGCTGTCGTCGGGTTAGGCCACGCCGCAGACGCGCATCGCCACGCGCGCATACGTCTCGGCCGTCTTCACGAGCCCGTCGATCTCGAGGTTCTCGCCCCGCTCGACGTCCATCAGCCCGGTCGAGGTGCCGTAGTTCACCGTCGGGATGCCGTAGCGCACCAGCGCCGACGCATCCGAGAACCAGCGGGTCACGTCGCGGCCGGGCACCGCGCCGAACACCTCGGCGTGCGAGGCGTCGATCGCGGCGACGAGCTCGTGCCCCTCGTCGATCTCGGAGCCGGGCGCCGTCACGTAGACCTCGCCCTCGATCCCGTAGTCGGGGAAGCGGGCGGCGAGCCCACGCACCATGTCGAGCACCTGGCGCCGGGCCACGCCCATCAGCTTGGTCGGCGGCACGCGCACGTCCAGAAAGAGATCGGTGTGGTGCGGCGTGCGCGCCAGCCGCCAGCCGAAGCCGCCGTCGATGGCGCCGATGCTGACGATCGCCTTTGCGCCGCGGTAGCCGTTCTCGGGGTCGTCCTCCCAGGTGGGGATCCACTCGTTGACGGCGGCGAGCACCTCCTGCATGCGCAGGATCGAGTTGAGCCCGCGCCTGCCCTCGGTGAAGGCGGTGTGGATGAAGTGGCCGTGCACGCGGATCCGCAGCCAGAGGGCGCCGTAGTGGCCGAGCACGACCTTGCCCTCGGTCGGCTCGCCCAGCAGGCACATGTCGGCGACGCCGCCGTGCGAGACGAGGTAGCGCGAGCCGGCCGCGTAGCCGCGGTACTGGGCGCCGGCTTCCTCGCCCTGCTGGGCCTTTTCGATCTCGCCGCAGACGGCGGCGATCAGCACGTCGCCGGCCAGCCGCACGCCGGCGTCCTGCAGCGCATGGACGGCCTCGACGTAGCAGGCGAGAGCGCCCTTCATGTTCGAGATGCCCAGCCCGTAGAGGCGGCCGCCGTCGACGAAGTGCTGCGGCTGGAAGCCCGGTACGCCCTGCAGCCACGGCTCGCGTGCCACGCCGGCCGTCGCCCACACCTCCACCCCAAACTCCCGTCGTAGAAAGATTGAGGAAGCAGCCCGCCCGCAACCCAAATCCAGCAC
>JANXXF010000348.1 GCA_025350775.1 Actinomycetes bacterium | reverse complement strand
CGTGGAACTCGGACATGTCGAGCTGGATCAGCGCGTCGGCGTCGCCGAAGAGGAACTCGGCCAGCGTCTTCGAGAGCTCGGTCTTACCGACCCCGGACGGGCCGGCAAAGATGAAGGAGCCACCGGGGCGCTTGGGGTCCTTCAGACCCGCTCGCGTGCGGCGAATGGCCTGCGAGACCGCCTTGATCGCCTGCTCCTGGCCGACGACCCGCTTGTGCAGCTCGTCCTCCATGCGGATGAGCTTCTGCGTCTCGGCCTCGGTGAGCTTGAAGACGGGGATGCCCGTCCACATCGAGACGATGTCGGCGATCTCGTCCTCGCCCACCTCGGGCTGCTCGTCGGACTCGCTCGAGCGCCACGACTCCTCCAGCTCCCGCTTCTTCTGCGTGAGCTTGCGCTCCTTGTCGCGGAGGCTCGCGGCCTTCTCGAACTCCTGCGCCTCGATCGAGTCCTCCTTCTCCTTGCGCACCTTCTCGATCTCCTGCTCCAGCTCGCGGTAGCGCGGCGGGGCGGTCATCGTGCGGATGCGCAGGCGGGAGGCGGCCTCGTCGATCAGGTCGATCGCCTTGTCCGGCAGGTGCCGGTCCTGGATGTAGCGGTCGGCGAGCACCGCGGCGGCGCGCAGTGCGTCGTCGGAGATCTTGCAGCGGTGATGCGCCTCGTAGCGGTCGCGCAGGCCACGCAGGATCTGCACCGTGTCGTCCACCGACGGCTCCTCGACGCGGATCTGCTGGAACCGCCGCTCGAGCGCTGCATCGCGCTCCAGGTACTTGCGGTACTCGTCCAGCGTGGTCGCACCGATGGTCTGGAGCTCACCGCGGGCAAGGGCCGGCTTGAGGATCGAGGCCGCGTCGATCGCGCCCTCGGCCGCGCCGGCACCGACGAGGTTGTGCAGCTCGTCGATGAACAGAATGATGTCGCCGCGCTGGGTGATCTCCTTCATCACCTTCTTCAGGCGCTCCTCGAACTCGCCGCGGTACTTCGACCCGGCCACGAGCGCAGCGAGGTCGAGCGTGTAGATCTGCTTGTTCTTCAGCAGCTCCGGCACCTGGTTCGACGAGATGCGCTGGGCGAGTCCCTCGACGACGGCTGTCTTGCCCACGCCCGGCTCGCCGATCAGCACCGGGTTGTTCTTGGTGCGGCGCGACAGGATCTGCATGACCCGCTCGATCTCGGTCTGGCGGCCGACGACAGGGTCGAGCTTTCCCTCCTGCGCGAGCTTCGTGAGGTTGCGCCCGAACTGGTCGAGCAGCTTCGACGACTTCGCCTTCTCGCCCTGCGGCGCACCGGCACCCTGCTGGCGGCGGCCCGGGCCGGAGAGCATGCGGATGATCTCGTTGCGGATCTTCTCGGCGTCGGCGTCGAAGTCGAGCAGGATGCGCGCGGCGACACCCTCGTTCTCGCGGACGAGGCCGAGCAGGATGTGCTCGGTGCCGATGTAGTTGTGGCCGAGCGACAGGGCCTCCCGCAACGCCAGCTCCAGCACCTTCTTGGCGCGCGGCGTGAACGGGATCTGACCGGTCGTGACCTCGTCGCCCTGGCCGACGATGCGGGCGACCTGGGCGCGGACCTCCTCGACCGTGATGTCGAGCGACTCCAGCACCCGCGCGGCAAGGCCTTCCTCTTCGCGCAGCAAGCCCAGCAGGATGTGCTCGGTGCCGATGTAGTTGTGCTTGAGAGCGCGCGCCTCGTCCTGAGCCAGGACGACGACCTGGCGCGCTCTCTCTGTGAAACGCTCAAACATAAGCTTCTCCGCACGTTACCAGAGGCCCCTTGGCGTGCCCGCGGCACTCCCCGAGACGCTCCGAGATCGGCATCGGCAGCACCCGTTGTGTCCTTGAGACGCCCAGAAGGGGGTGTTAGTCAGCCGCCGGCGCGGCAGCCGGCACGAAGTCGCGGTAGATGTAGCGCGGCTCGAAGCCGAGCTTCGCGTAAAGCGCCTGCGCGGCGGTGTTTTTCGTCTCCGCCTGGAGGATCGCCCGCCGCGCCCCGCCGCTCGCGCCCCACGCGAACAG
>JANXXF010000338.1 GCA_025350775.1 Actinomycetes bacterium | reverse complement strand
GCTGCCGGCGCCGCCCGCGCCGCCGAGCCCACCACGGCACCCATCACCGTCAGGGTGTCGCTGACGCCATCGTCAGTCTCCTTCGGCGACCCGGCCCGCGGCGAGGTGGACGTGACCGTCGACCGGCGGCTGGTCGACCCGCGGGCGGTGCACGCCTCCGTCGGCGTGGCGCCGCTCAGCGAGCTAGAGCCCGCGCGCGTGTCGCACGTCGACGCCGGCGGCCTGACGGTGCTGCGCTACCGGCTCGTGGCCGCCTGCATCGGCGAGGACTGCGTCCCGTCGGGGCGCTCGCGTACCGTTGCCCTGACGCCGGTACGGGTCGAGGCGAAGCTGCGCGACGGGAGCACCGCAGTCGTCACGGGGGCATGGCCGAAGGTGACGGTCGCGGGCCGTGCCTCGGCCGCCGCCGCCTACGCCGAGACACCGCCGTTCCAGCGAGAGGTCGGGCTGCCCGGCCCGTCGTTCCCGGTGAGTCCGGCACACGCCGCCGTGTGGCTCGAGGTCGCGGCAGGGCTGTTGGGGCTGGGCGCGCTTCTCGCTGCCGGGCTCGCCGTCAGGTCGTTCACGCGCGAGCGCCAGCAGGCGCGGGCACGCCTCAGTGAGCTCGGGAGGGCGCTCGAGCTCGCGCGCGCCTCGACGCTCCGCCCGGCCGCCGACCGCCGCCGCGCACTGAGCCTGCTGGCCCGGGTGTTGGAGCGAGGAGACGCGACGGCAGCAGGCGCGGCGGAACGCCTCGCCTGGTCGCCGGTCGCGCCTGGGCCTGACGAGATCATGGCGCTCGTCGACATCGTCGAGCAGGGACCGGCTGAGCCGTGAGCGGGATCCCGCTGGCCGACGCAGCAACCCTGCGCCCCCATGCGCGCAGGACGACCGCGCTCCTGCTCGCAGCGGCCGTCGTCCTGGTCGCGCTGGTCGCCGCCGTCGTCCTCGTGGCCCGCCGGCCGACCGTCCACGCCCTCCGGCTGACCCAGGGCGACACGAGCGCCCTCGTCGCGCTCGACCTCTCGGCGAGCATCTCGCAGGACACTTACACCGGGATCTCGACGACTCTCACCGCGCTCGCGCGCAGCCGCGCCCGCTACGGCCTCGTCGTCTTCTCCGACCAGGCCTACGAGGCACTGCCACCGGGAACCGCCGCCGAGAACCTCCGCCCGCTGATCCGCTACTTCACGCTGCCGCAACAGACGCAGCCGGGCTTCCTGCCGACGTTCCCACGTAATCCGTGGCAGAGCTCGTTCAGCGGCGGCACCAGCATCGCGGCCGGGCTCGAGCTGGCCCACCGGCTTGCCGTCGACCAGCGCCCGCAACGGCCGGCCGTCATCCTCGTCAGCGACCTCGACGACGACCCCAACGACCTTCCCCGCCTCATCGCGATCGGCCAGGCCTACCGGCGCGACGGCATCGCACTCACCGTCGTCGGCCTCAACTCGACAGCCCGCGACGAGGCGGTGTTCCGACGTATCTTCGGCCAGCACCGCTTCGTGCTTGCCAGCGACCTGGCGGCGGCGAGCACGAGAGACGTCGTCTCGGCGCGCTTCCCGCTCCTGCTGGCCATCCTCGCGCTCCTCGCAGCGGGCGCGCTGGCCCTCGCCGAGTGGTGGAGCCTGCGCCTCGACTGGGCCCCCGGGAGCAGGGCATGAGCGGCCTCCGACGGGCGCTCCTGGCCGGGCGGGCGGTCGTGGCCGGGCGCGCTCTCCTGGCCGGGCGGGCGCTGCTGGCCGGGCGCACGCTCCTGGCCGGGCGGGCGCTGCTGGCGGGGCGCACGCTCCTGCCCGGGCGCACGCTCCTGCCCCGGCGCGCGCTGCTGGCCGGGCTCGCCCTGGTGCTCGTCGTGCTCGCGGTCGGGGCAGCGCTGCTCGCGGGCGACGTGCGCGGCTGGCGCGACACGTTCGCCCGGGACGACGCCGTCTTCGCCCTGTCGCCGGCGGAACCGGGCTGGCGGGCCTCGACCGCGTTTCCGTTCGGCGCGGCCGCAAGCCTGCTCGCGGTCGCCGGTGACCGGCAGGCGCGCCTCGCGATCCAGGGCTTCCGCTTGCTCGACGGGGTCGAAGGCACGCTTGACAGCAGCTCGGTCACGCAGTCGCAGCGCGCCGCGGTCGAGCAGGCGCTCGCCATGGTGGCGGCAGGACCCGACCGGCGCCGCGCGTCACAGGCCAGCGACCTGCTGGGAATCCTGGCCTTCGGCGACATCGCGCAGGGCGGGACGGTCGATCAGGGCCAGGCCGAGGCGAGCGTGTCGGCCTTCGAGAACGCCGTCCGGCTCGACCCGTCGAACTCGGCCGCGAAGCTCAACCTCGAGCTCGTGCTGCGGCTGTTCTCGGCTCAGGGCGTGCGCGTCGGGCCGGGCACCGGGGCCGGTACCGACTCGATCGGGAAGCACGGCGCCGGCGGCGGGACGCCGGGAAGCGGCTACTGAGCCGGGGATGCTTGCCGCGCTGACGTTCCTCAGCCCTTCGGCGGCGCTCGTCGCGCTCGCGGCCGTACTGCCGGCAGCGGTGTTCGCGCTCGGCCGACGCCGCCTCCGCACGCTCCGTCAGGCGCTCGGCCTCGCAGCGCCCGCCGGCGGCGGCGATCTGGTCGTGGCAGGCTGTCTCGTGGCGGTGTGCGCTCTGCTGGGGGTGACTGCCGCCCAGCCTGCGCTGCTGGAGGAGACGTCCCGCCGCGTCCGCAGCGACGCCCAGGCCTACGTCGTGCTGGATACGTCGCGCTCGATGCTCGCCGCCGCGAGCGCGACGGGGCGCACGCGCCTGCAGCGGGCGCAGGCAGCCGCCATCGCCCTGCGGGCTGCGCTGCCCGACATCGCAACCGGCGTCGGCACGATCACCGACCGCGTGTTGCCGAACCTCCTCCCCTCGGCCGACGAGTCGGCCTTCGAACGCACGGTCGCGAGCGCGATCGTCAGCGAGCAGCCGCCGCCACTTGATGACCGTGCCCGCGCGACGACGCTCGCCGCGCTCGCCGAGGTGCCGCGCAGCGGCACGTTCGCCCCGTCGGCGAAGCAGCGTGCGCTGATCGTCCTGACCGACGGCGAGAGCCGGCCCTTCGACCTCGTCGAGCTGTCGCGCGCGCTCGCGCGCAGGCCCGCCACCACGCTCGTCCTGATCCACGTCTGGCGGGGCAGCGAGGCGGTATTCGGCCCCACCGGCGCACGCGAGGGCGCCTACCGGCCCGATCGCACAGCACGGGCCCAGCTCGACGCGCTCGCGCGCGCCACGGGCGGCAGCGTCTTCGCAGAAGGCGACCTGGACGGTGCCGTCGCGCGGGTGCGCGCAGTGCTCGGCAACGGCCCGACGGTGACCGCCGGCCGGACGACGAAGGTGCGGACGCTCGCGCCCTACCCGGCGCTCCTGGCGCTGCTGCCGCTGGGCCTCGCGCTGTGGCGGCGCAGCCGGCGCTGAGCGTCCTCACGCGCACGGGTGCAGGCGCCCGCGCGCGTGTGGCCCTTGCCCAACGACTGCTGTAGCATCCGCGCGCACCGTCATTGCACCCTGGGGAGGATCCGATGGCCCGCCGCAAGCTCGTCGCGCTACTGACAGGACTGGCACTCGCAGTGGGGGCTGCCGTCACTGTCGGCCTCGCCGGCGCCGCCGACAACGCCGACATCGGCTGGGGGAGCTGGGGCAACACCGCGAACCAGAACCGCCACTCCTCGGCCAACCTGATCGACGTCAACAACGTCAGCCAGCTCGGCCGGCTGTTCACAGTCGACTTCCTCAAGATCGACCCCACCCTGAAGAAGGGCCAGCAGTCGTTCCCGATCGAGGTCGACGGCAAGCTCTACGTGACCACGGGCGACGCGAACGTCTTCTCGATCGACGCGACGAACGGCAAGGTCAACTGGCGCTGGTCGCCTGCGAACACCGCGATCTTCAAGAACTTCGGCATCGTCGCCAACCGCGGCGTAGCCGTGTGCGGCGGACACGTCTACATCCTGCTGCTGGACATGACGATCGTCGAGCTCGACGCGACGACGGGCGCGCTCGTCAAGCAGGTGCCGATCGGAAAGGCCGTCCCAGGAGCGGCGCCGAACTACGGCTACTCCGAGACGAGCGCGCCGATCTGCGCGAACGACCGGATCATCATCGGCGCCGCCGGCTCCGAGTACGGCGTGCGCGGCTTCGTGATGGCGTACAACCTCGACCTCACGCCGGCCTGGCCGAACCCGTTCTGGACGATTCCGCCGGAAGGCACGCAGTGGCGCTCGCAGTCGCGCATCGTCGGCGGCGGCGTCGTCTGGACACCGACCACGGTCGACCCGAAGACGAACACGCTGTACTTCGGCACCGGCTCGGCGACCCCGCTCTACTACGCCGAGCTGCGGCCGGGCAGCAACCCGCGCGCCGACTCGCTGATCGCGGTCGACCTCGCCACGGGCAAGCTCAAGTGGTGGCAGCAGCAGATGTCGTTCAACGAGTGGTCGTACGACACCGCCCAGCCGCCGATGGTCTACGACGGCAAGGTCGGTGGCAAGAAGCGGCACGTCGTCTCGGTGGCGACGATGGAGGGTGTCTGGTTCGCGTACGACGCCGACACCGGCCAGCCGTTCCACCAGCGCGTCAAGGTGATCGACCGCTCCGAGCACCCGCCGCTCAAGGCCGGTGAGATCGTCACGGTCTATCCCTCCTCGCTCGGCGGCATCAACTTCTCGCCCGCCTCATACGACCCCAAGACGAACTACGTCCTCAACTCCGCGTCCGAGACGGCGGCGTACTTCGTGAAGGTGCCGCTGTCGGCAGAGCAGAAGAAGCGGAAGCTGCTCCTCGGCGACGTCTTCCTCGGTCTCGGCAACGGCGACTTCGGCACGCAGCTCACGGGCTGGCGCGACCACGGCTCGATCAGCGCGATCGACGTCGACAGCGGCAAGCAGGTCTGGAAGTTCAACACGCCCGAGCCGGAGCGCGGCGGCGTGACCACGACCGAGGGCGGCATCGGCTTCGCCGGTGGCGGCGACGGCGTCCTGCGCGCCTTCGAGACTGCGACGGGCAAGCTGCTCTTCTCGTTCCAGGTCGGCCTGCAGATCGCCTCCGGCCCGACGGTCTACACCATCGCCGGCAAGCAGTACGTGGCCGTCACCGCCGGCGGCACACCCACCTCCTCGGGCGGCGGCACGGTCGGCACGCAGCTGCACGTGTTCGCGCTCGGCGCCTCGCAGACGCAGTCGAAGCCGCCGAAGCTCCCGGCGCTGACCCAGACGGCGGTCGCAGCGGCGGCTCCGGCCCAGGCTGCCGCAGAGCAGCTCACGATCTCGGCCTCGGCCGCGGTGCCGCTGCGCCAGCACGCCACACGGTCGGCGGTCGTGCGGCGCACGGCCTTCGGGACGCCCCACCTCCGGACGGCGAGTGGCCTCTCACTCAAGCCGTGGGATGCGAACACGTCGAACCAGCAGGATGCGAAGGGCACCCTCGTCGTCGGCAACTCGCCGGTCGCGGGGGCGAAGATCAGCGTCGACGGCTACGTCATCCCGACGGCGACGGCCGACGACGGCTCCTTCACCTACCCGGTCGACATCACCATGGCCCGGCGTCACGTTGCCCGGGTCGCCGACGCAAGCGGCGCCACCGTCGGCGGCAAGGCGCTCTCGGCAGCCGACCAGGCGGCGCTCCAGGGCGTCACCAGCGGCTTCAGCGTCGGCTACGCCGTCGACCGCCTGAAGGCGAGAATCAACAAGGACGGCTCGGTACGCGTCACCGGGCGCGTGGCCGACACCGCCGGCACCCCGCCGCCGATCGTCGGCCTCTACACGTACCAGCTGGAAGGGACGGTCACCGACTCGGCCGGCAAGCCGCTCCAGGGCGCCGTCGTCGTGACCCGGACCAGTGATCGGCAGTTCTGGACGTTCTCCTCGGCATCCGACGCGACCGGGCACTACACGTCGTTCTTCTCGGCGTCCGACCAGTCGACCGACGACCCCGTGCCCTACGTCCTGCAGGTGGCTCTCGGCGCGACGAACTACGTCTACGCGTCGCAGATCAAGTTCGAGCGCACCAAGAGCTCGCGGATGGACATCAAGCTGCCGACCGCGGGCGGGGCGTTCGCCGCTCCGACGATCACCTCGAAGGTCGGCGCTGTCTATCAGGGCCTCGTCGTCGGCGTCCGCGGGCCTGGTGGCGTCGTGAAGCCGGTGTTCGAGCGCTGGCCCGACGCGACCGGCACCTTCTCGATGGTGCTCCCGGCAGCGCTGCGCGGGAAGACGGTCACCTTCTGGCAGAGCCAGCGCATCGCGTACTCGACCGTGCCGCAGCTCCCGGGCGACCGTGTCGACCTGCGGGAGTGGCCGAAGGCACTCGGGCCGCAGGTGCCGACGGGCCTCGGCTCGCTCACGCTGCCGAAGTAATCCCGGGGAGAGAGCTGGACGACGACGGCGGGGACATCG
>JANXXF010000204.1 GCA_025350775.1 Actinomycetes bacterium | reverse complement strand
CCCGCTCGCCCAGCGTGAGCACGTTGCCGTGGCTGTCGCAGATCACCTGGATCTCGACGTGGCGAGCCGGCACGAGCGCCTTCTCGAGGTAGAGGCCGCCGTCGCCGAACGCTGCCTCCGCCTCGTTTGCAGCCGCCGCGTAGGCGGCCTCCAGCTGGTCGGGCGCCAGCACCAGCCGCATGCCGCGGCCGCCACCGCCGGAGCGGGCCTTGAGCAGTACCGGGTAGCCGAACTCGGCGGCGGCGGCGCGTGCTTGGGCAAGCGTTGCGGTGCCCTCCGTACCGGGCACGAGCGGCACCCCGGCGGCGCGCATCTCGGCCTTGGCCTGCGCCTTGTCGCCCATCCGCTCCATCGCCTCCGGGGTCGGGCCGATGAAGGCGATGTCGTTGTCCGCGCACGCGCGCACGAAGTCGGCGTTCTCGGAGAGGAAGCCCCAGCCGGGGTGGATCGCCTCGGCGCCGGTGATCTGCGCTGCGCCAATGATCGCTGCCATGTTGAGGTAGCTGGCGTTGGCGGCGGGCGGGCCGATCTTCACCGCGCGATCGGCCAGCTTGACGTGCAGCGAGTCGGCGTCGGCAGTCGAGTAGACCGCGACCGCCTCGATGTCGAGTTCGTGGAGCGCGCGAATGACGCGCACCGCGACCTCGCCACGGTTGGCGATGAGCACGCGCTTGAACATCGTCGTCAGAGCGCCGGCGGGCCGCCGACCGGCTCGAGCTCGAACAGGAGCTGCCCGAACTCGACAGGGTCGCCGTTGCCGACGTGGATCGCACGGACGATGCCGTCGATCTCGGACTTGACCTCGTTCATCAACTTCATCGCCTCGAGGATGCAGAGCGTCTGGCCGGCCTCGACGGTGACGCCGACGTCGGCGAACGACGGTGCCGCCGGCGACGAGGCTCGGTAGAAAGTGCCGACCATTGGCGACTCGACGCGGTGTATGCCGGGCTGCGAGGCGGCGCCCACGCTGCCGGGGCCGGGAACGTCGAGCTCGGCAAATGCCCCCAGCTGCACGGCTGCCGCGGCAGCGGCAGGCCGATCGTCGGTGCGCCGTACCGACACCTTCAGGTCGCCCTCCTCGATCGTCACCTCGGCGACGCCGGACTCCTGCACGATGCGGACGATCTCGCGGATACGGTCGGCGCGATCCTGTTCGACGCCGGCGGCCGCGAGCGTCTCGTTGCCGCGCTCGCGCATCGCCTCGAGCAGCGCGCGTGCGTCCGCGCCGAAGAGCGCGAGCAGGAGCAGGTCCTCCTCGGCGGCGGCGAGGCCGTCCGCGTCGGCGCGCACCTGCTCGAGGTCGACTGGCTCGCGCGGCACGAGCTCGCCGTAGGTGAGCCGGATCGCCCGCACGACGGTCTCGTCGATCTCGCCGGGAGGCGTGCCGTACTGGCCTTCGAGCAGCTCGCGCAGCTGGTCGACGACGGTGCCGTAACGGCGTGCCGTCAGGACGTGCAGGAGCGCCTGGGAGCCGAGGATCTGCCCGATCGGTGACGCCAGCGGCGGCCGGCCGGCCTCGTCGCGTACGCGGGCGAGCTCATCGAGCACCTCGCCGAGCCGGTCAGCCGCGCCGAAGGATCGCAGGTGCTGGTCGAGCGCCGCGATCAGGCCGGGCGGCAGCTGGCGGCGGGCCGCCTGCGTGGCCACGGCTGGTGCGAGCGGGGCCACGGGCATGGCGCCGAGCTGACCGCCGACCAGCTCCGCCGCCTGCCAGAGCCGTTCTCCGTCGATGCCGGAGTCGAGCCCGAGCCCGTCGAGCGCCTCGGAGAGCGCCTCGCCGGCCGGCCGGTAGAGCGCGACGGCAAGCGGATAGATGGTGCAGGCGAGCAGGTCGGCACCGGCGCGCGCGCCCTCGAGCGCCGTCGCCAGCGCATTTCCCGCGGCGCCCTGGCAGTAGAGGCCGATCGGCAGGCCCGACGCCTCGCGCAGCGCGACGACGAGCTCGCGAGTGCGACCCGGCCGCAGCGAGCCGGACGGGTCGTGCACGAGAATGCGGGTCGCACCAAGGTCGCGCAGCACGGCGGCGCGGCTCGCGAGCGCCTCCAGCTCGCCGCCGGGGCCACGGCTGTAGACCAGGCCGGCGGCGAACTCGCGCCCGGCGGCGGTGATCGCGGCGGCGGCCTCGACGAGGTTCGAGACGTCGTTGAGGGGGTCGTGTAGCCGGAAGACATCGATGCCGCTCTCGGCGGCACAGTCGACGAAGCGTCTCGCCAGGTCGCCGCCGACGGGGCGCGCGCCGACCAGGAACCGGCCGCGCACCGCGATCGCAAGGGGGGTCTGCGTGCGCTGCTTGATCGCGCGGATCCGCGCCCACGGGCTCTCGACGCCGCGACGGACCGCAGTGTCGAAGCAGCCGCCGCCGGATACCTCGAGGTAGGCGAAGCCCGCGGCGTCGAGGATCTCGGCCAGCCGGAGCGTCGTCGACGCCGGCACGGTGCCGGCGAGCGGCTCCTGTCCGAGCAGGCGGATCGTGGTGTCGACGAGTGCGGGCACGGAGGAGAGCCTACCGAGTGGGCCCGAGGGAGCGCGCGCGTCGGAGGGCGCCCCTGCCGCCCCTGCAGAACCCCGTGACCGGGGTCACACGCGCGAGATGTAGCGCTTGTCGCGGGTGTCGACCTTGATGCGGTCGCCCACCTCGACGAACAGCGGCACTGCGACGACGGCGCCGGTCTCGAGCGTCGCCGGCTTCGTGACATTGGAGACGGTGTCGCCCTTGACACCGGGCTCGGTGTCGGTGACCTTCAGCTCGACGGAGGCGCTGAGCTGCACGGTCATCGGCACGCCGTCGAGGCTGAGGATCTGGATGACCTCGGACGGCAGCATGAAGTCGAGCGCCTCGGCCACGCCGCTGCGGGCCAGGATGTACTGCTCGAACGTCTCCTGATCCATGAAATGCACCTCGTCGCCCGCCTCGTAGAGGAACTGGGCGTTGCGCACCTCGGTGTGGATCCGGCTGAACTTCTCGCCGGCACGGAAGGTCTTCTCGACCACCGCTCCGCTCGCGATGCTCTTCAGCTTGGTGCGCACGAAGGCGCCACCCTTGCCGGGCTTGACGTGCTGGAACTCGACGATGCGCCAGGCGTCGCCCTCGACATCGATGTGCATGCCGTTCTTGAACATGTTGGTGGAGACTGTCTCGGCCACGGTCGCGGAGTCTAGCTGGCTCAGTCGACCGTCAGCAGGGCCTTCGGGAACCGCGTCAGGACCTCGGGAGCGCCGTCGCGGACGACCACGAGATCCTCGATCCGTACGCCCCCGGTGCCTGCGAGGTAGATGCCCGGCTCGCAGCTGACGACGTTGCCGGCCACGAGCACGTCCTCGGACTCGGGGCGCAGCGTCGGCGCCTCGTGGATCTCGAGGCCCACCCCGTGGCCGAGCCCGTGACCGAACTGCTCGCCCCAGCCGGCGTCGCGGATGACGGCATGGGCGGCCTCATGGACGGCGGCGCCCACCCCGCCCGGGCGGATCGCGGCGAGGCCGGCCTCCTCGGCCGCCAGGCACACGGCGTAGGCGCGCGCGAGATCGTCGGGCAGCGGGCCGGTGGCGAAGGTGCGCGTGCAGTCGGCGCAGTAGCCGTCGACGCGGGCGCCACAGTCGATCGTGACGAGTGTGCCGGCCTCGATCGGCCGGTCGCCGGGGTCGGCGTGCGGCAGCGCGCCGTTCGCGCCCGCGGCGACGATCGCGGCGAACGCCGCGCCGTCGGCGCCGAGCTCGCGGAAGAGCTGCTCGATGCGCGCCGCCACCTCCCGCTCGCTGCGGCCGACGAGACCTTCTTCGGCGATGCGCTGGTAGGTGGCGGTCGTGATCTCGCAGGCCCGGCGAATCGCGTCCAGCTCGACCTCGTCCTTGACTGCGCGCAGCGCCTCGACGACTCCGCGCCGCGGCACGAGTTCCGCTCCAGCGGAGCCGAGCGTCTCCCAGCCGTCGTACGTGACGAACCCTGCCTCGAAGCCGATGCGGCCGGTCAGCCGTGCCGCGAGGTCTTTCAGCAGCACCCGCCCGCTGACGACGAACTCGACCCCGGCCGCTGCGGCTGCGGTCCGGCCGGCCTCGGCGTAGCGGAAGTCCGAGTAGAGCGTCGCGCCGCCGTCGGGGCGCACCAGCAGCGCGGGGTTCGACGAGCGGAAGCCGGCGAGGTAGCGCACGTTTGTCGGGTCGAGGACGAGCAGCGGCTCGTCCAGGCTCGCGGCAAGCTGGGCGATCCGCGTCGGAGCTGCCGGAGCGGTCATGCAGGCACCGTAGCGGCGAGTAACTCGAGCGCCTCGCGGTAGCCGTCGGGCCCCTTGCCCGTTACCCGGAAGGTCGCCAGCTCGGCGATCACCGAATGCTTGCGGAAGTCCTCGCGCGCGTCTATGTCCGAGAGGTGAACCTCGACGACGGGCACCTTGAACAGCTCGACGGCGTCGCGCAGCGCATAGCTGTAGTGCGTCCACGCGCCCGGGTTGATCACGAGGCCATCCGCCCAGTCCAGCGCCTCATGGAGCAGGTCGAGGGCGCCACCCTCGTGGTTCGTCTGCTCGCAGCGGGCCGAGAGGCCGAGCTCGCTCGCCCAGGCGTAGATCCGGCTCTCCAGATCGTGCAGGCTGATGCCGCCGTAGAGGGTGGGATCGCGGAGATGGAGGACGTCGAGGTTCGGCCCGTTGAGGACGAGGATGCGCATGGCCCGAATCTACCGCTCCACGAGCGACTCGAGCGCGGCGCGCACCTCGTCGTCCGGTAGCTCGACGCCCCACACCGGCTTCCCGAGCTTCTCCAGCAGCACCAGCTTCGTGCGTCCCCTTTCCGCCTTCTTGTCGCGCGCCAACGCCTGCCAGGCGCGCTCGAGGTCGACCCTGACCCGGCGCGGTCGGAGCACGTCCTCGACGACCTGCCCGGCGGCCGGGTCGAGCCCCAGGTGACGTACCGAGAGCTGGAGCGCGGCCCGCAGCCCGAGCGCGACCGCATGGCCGTGCGAGACGGTGGAGTACGCCGCACCCGCCTCCAGCGCGTGCGCGAACGTGTGACCGAGGTTGAGCGACAGGCGGATGGCGTTGTCGTGGGGGTCGCGGACGCAGACTGCGACCTTGTGCGCGGCGCAGCGGCGCACAAGCTCCGGATCGGGCAGCTCCCAGAGGCGCTCGCCCGCGAGCAGGCCGGTCTTGACGACCTCGGCCAGCCCTCCGGAGCGCTCGTCCGTCGGCAGCGTCTCCAGCAGGACCGGGTCGATGACGGTGCGCGTGGGCCAGTGGAAGGCGCCGATCAGGTTCTTCGCTGACGGCAGGTTGATGCCGGTTTTGCCGCCGATCGCCGCGTCCACCTGGCCGACCAGGGTGGTGGGCACAGAGACCCAGGGGATACCGCGCATGTACGTGGCGGCCGCGAAGCCGGCGACGTCGGTGGTGCAGCCGCCGCCGAGCGCGACCAGCGTGCTCTTGCGGTCGAGCCGCAGCTCCCCCCAGAGCCGCTCGAGGCTGCCCGTCGACTTGGCATCCTCGCCGGAGGGCAGCTCGTGCGTGGCGCCCAGCCGGGTGCCGAGGGCAATCTGGGCCTCGGCGCCGTAGATCCCGAGTACCCGCTGGTCGGCGGCGAGCGCGACGCGGCCGACGCCGGGAACGAGCTCGCCGAGGCGCTCGAGCGAGCCGACGCCGACGTGGACGCCGCCCGCGGCGAGCACGACGTCGTGGGCATCGCGGGCGGTGGCGTCGGCACAGTCCCGGTACAGGCCCTCACGCTCGTCGTAGAGCGCCTCGAAGCGTGTGCGGTCGCGGGCGAGGGGCCGGTGGCCGCTCTGTGAACGCTTCCAGGCGTCGTTGACGGCGACCTCCAGCAGCACCGTCAGCGCATGCTCCTGGAGCGCCTTGCGGATCTCGAGCGTGCCCACGGCGCCGCCTCCGAGGGCGATCACGGCGGGCTCGGGCCGGCGTAGCGCCTCGACGGTGGCCTCGGCCTCGAGCGCGCGAAACGCGGCCTCCCCGCGCTCGGCGAAGAGGGTGGCGATCGTCGTGCCGGCGCGCTCCTCGACAACGCGGTCGATGTCGACGAAGAGCCGGTCGAGCCGCCGTGACACCTCGGCTCCGACGGTGGATTTGCCGGCGCCCATGAAGCCGATCAGCGCGAGGTGGCGGTAAAGCGCGTTCATCCCGGCTCGACCCGGCTAGGGCCGGCGCCAGTCGATGCGCGCCAGGTACGCGTCGTGCGCGGCGAGAAGGTCGCCGATCGAGTCGCCCCCGAACTTCGCCTTCGCGGCCGAGGCCAGCTCGAAGGCGACGACGGCTTCCGCGATCACGGCCATCGCCTCGACCGCAGCGGTGTCGGAGCGCTCGACGAGCGCGGCTGCCGCCTCGCCCGTCGCCAGGTCGACCGACTGCAGCGGCTGCATCAGGGTCGGCAGCGGCTTCATCGCGCAGCGCACGACGAGCTGCTCGCCGGCGGTGATGCCGGCCTCGAGGCCGCCGGCCCGGTTGGTGCGCCGGTAGAAGCCGTGCTCGTCGTCGCGGAAGATCTCGTCGTGCGC
>JANXXF010000200.1 GCA_025350775.1 Actinomycetes bacterium | reverse complement strand
GCCGCTCGCCGAGGGCGCGCACTTCCTCTCGTGCGGCATCGACCGCCCTGTCGAGGAGTCGGTGGCTCCCGGCGAGTACGCGAAGGTGGCCGCCGCGGTCGAGCGTCTGCTCGCCGACGACGCCGGCCGCGAGCGGATCCGAGCCGAGGCAGCGCGCTACTTCGACGACCACGCGGCGCCGGAGCCGGTGGCCGACTGGATCCTTGCCCGGGCGCGGGCCGCAGCGGGACGCGGCGGCCTCCGGGAGGGCCGGCACTAGAATGCTCGCGTGACGGCGATCCTCGGTCTCAACGCCTACCACGGCGACGCCGCAGCAGCCCTCGTCATCGACGGCGGGCTGGTGGCGGCAGCCGAGGAGGAGCGCTTCAACCGCGTCAAGCACTGCGCCGGCTTCCCCGCCCTCGCGGCAGCGTGGTGCCTCGCCGATGCCGGCCTCGCCCCCGGCGACCTCACCGCAGTCGCGGTCGGGCGCAACCCGCGCGCGAACCTCGGCGCGAAGCTCCGCCGCGTCGCGTTGCACGGCGTGAAGCCGTCGTACCTGCGCGCGCGGCTCGGCAATGCCCAGAAGCTGGGCGACATCCGCAGCGAGCTCGCCACCGCCCTCGGCACCGACGCCCCGACGCTGCCGGCGGTCGTCAACGTCGAGCACCATCTCGCGCACGCCGCCAGTGCATTTCTCGTCTCCCCGTTCGACGAGGCTGCGATTCTCACCGTGGACGGCTTCGGTGACTTCACCAGCACGCTGCTCGCGCACGGGCGCGGAAACCGCGTCGAGGTGCTCGACCGCGTCCTCTTCCCGCACTCGCTCGGGATCCTCTACACGGCGATCACGCAGTGGCTCGGCTTCCCGTACTTCGGCGACGAGGGCAAGGTGATGGGCCTCGCCCCCTACGGCGACCCGGAGCGCTACCGGCGTGAGGTCGCCGCCATGGTGAGCCTCGACGGCCCGCTCTTTCGCCTCGACCTCGACTACTTCACGCACCACCGCGACGGCGTCGATCTCACCTGGGAGGGCGGCACGCCCATCATCGGCCGGCTCTTCTCGCCGCGCCTGGAGCAGGCGCTCGGGCCGGCGCGCGGCAAGGGCGAGCCGCTCGACAGCCGCCACAACGACGTCGCCGCCGCCCTCCAGGCGGTGCTCGAGGACGCCTACCTCCACCTCGTGCGCACCGTGCGCGAACGCACCGGCTCGGACAACCTCTGTCTCGCCGGCGGCGTCGCGCTCAACGCCGTCGCCAACGGCCGCATCCGCCCCGAGGTCGGCTTCGACGGCCTCTATGTCCAGCCCGCGGCCGGCGACTCGGGCACGGCCGTCGGGGCTGCGTACCACGTCTGGAACGAGCAGCTCGGCCGGCCGCGCGGCTTCGTCATGGAGGACGCCTGCACCGGCCCGGGGTTCACCGACGAGGAGAGCGCGGCCGCCCTGGCTCGTGCCGGCCTCACGGGGAGCCGCCTCGACGACGATGCGCTCTTCCCCTACGTCGCCGCGCGGATCGCCGCGGGTGACGTCGTCGGCTGGTTCCAGGGTCGCATGGAGTTCGGGCCGCGCGCCCTCGGGGCCCGCTCGATCGTTGCCGACCCGCGCAACCCGCGCATGAAGGACATCCTCAACGAGCGCATCAAGCGCCGCGAGCCGTTCCGTCCGTTCGCGCCGTCGGTGCTCGCCGAGAAGGTCGGCGAGTGGTTCGACCAGGATTACACGTCGCCGTTCATGGTGCTCGTCTACACGACGCTCGCCGAGCGGCGCGCGCTGATCCCTGCCGTCAACCACGTCGACGACACCGGGCGCGTCCAGTCGGTCGAGCGCCACGTCGCGCCGCGCTACTACCGGCTGATCGAGGAGTTCGACCGTCTTACCGGCGTGCCGATCGTCCTCAACACGTCGTTCAACGAGAACGAGCCGATCGTGATGACGCCCGACCACGCCGTCGACTGCTTCGTCAAGACCCGCATGGACGTGCTCGTGCTGGGCAACCTCGTCGTCGAGCGCGAGCGGGCGGCCGCGTGAGCGTCGACGTCACAGCCGAGGCCGCAGTTGCCGCCGAGACAGCCGCCACGCGGATCACGCGCATCCGTCCGACCCGCAGCGCGCTCGGCATCGACCTGCGTGAGCTGTGGGCCTACCACGAGCTGCTCTTCTTCCTCGTCTGGCGCGACATCAAGGTCAAGTACAAGCAGACCGCAATCGGCATCGTCTGGGCCGTCATCCAGCCGCTGATGGCGATGATCCTGTTCAGCGTCATCTTCGGCCACCTCGCCAAGATCAAGCCCGAGCAGAGGGACATCCCGTACCCGCTGTTCGTCTTCGCGGGCTTGCTGCCGTGGACGTACTTCAGTGCGTCGCTGACGATGTCGAGCACGAGCCTCGTCGGCAACGCGAACCTGATCACCAAGGTCTACTTCCCGCGGCTGATCATCCCGCTCGCGTCGATCTTCTCGCCGCTAATCGACTTCTTCTTCGCGTTCATGGTGCTGATCGGCCTCTTCGCCTGGTACGGGCGCGCTCCCGACTGGCACGCGGTCGCCATCCCGGCATTTCTGGGGGTGGCGCTGCTGACGGCGTTCGGTGTGGGACTCTGGCTCTCGTCGCTCAACGTCCGCTACCGCGATATCCCGTACGCGATCCCGTTCCTGACGCAGCTGTGGCTCTACGCCACGCCGGTGATCTATCCGGTCAGCATGATCCCGCGCGACTGGCGCTGGCTGATCGCGCTCAACCCGATGACGGGCGTCGTCGAGGCGTTTCGCTGGAGCGTGCTGGGCAGCGGGGTGCCGCACTACGCGGTGTTCGGCGTCAGCTCCCTCGTCGGCCTCTGCCTGACGGCGAGCGGGCTCTGGTACTTCAGGCGCACCGAGCGGCACTTCGCGGACATCATCTAGTGGCCGGGCTAGCGATCCGTGTCGAGGGCCTGTCGAAGAGCTACCAGCTCGGGCAGCGCCGTGGCTACGACACGCTGCGCGACTCGGTCGCCGCCGCGGCTGGGTCGCTGTTCCACGGCAGGCGCGGCGAGTCGCACCGCAAGACGATCTGGGCGCTCGACGACGTCTCGTTCGACGTGCAGGCAGGCGAGGTGCTCGGCGTGATCGGACGCAACGGCGCCGGCAAGACGACGCTGCTGAAGATCCTCTCGCGCATCACCGAGCCGACGCGCGGTCTCGCCGACATCCACGGCCGCCTCGGCAGCCTACTCGAGGTGGGCACCGGCTTCCACCCCGAGCTGACCGGCCGCGAGAACATCTTCTTGAACGGCGCGATCCTCGGCATGACGCGCGTCGAGATCGCGCGCAAGTTCGACGACATCGTCGAGTTCGCCGGTGTTGCAGAGTTCATCGACACGCCGGTCAAGCGCTACTCGAGCGGCATGTACGTAAGGCTCGCGTTCTCGGTCGCCGCACACCTCGAGCCCGAGGTGCTGCTCGTCGACGAGGTGCTCGCCGTCGGTGACGCCGAGTTCCAGAAGCGCTGCCTCGGCAAGATGCAGGAGATCGGCAAGTCGGGCCGCACGGTGCTGTTCGTCTCGCACTCGATGCCGACCGTGACGCGTCTCTGCGACCGGGTGATCATGCTCGAGAAGGGCGCGATCGTCGCGGATGGGCCTGCGATCGACGTTGTTTCGCGGTATCTCACTTCGGATGAAGGCACCCAGTCGGCCCGGCGTTGGGACGATCTCGAATCCGCGCCCGGCAACGACCTCGTCCGGCTCACCTCGGTGGGGATCGTGAATCGGTCGGGTGAGGCGGTCGAGTCGATCGACGTGAGGCAGCCGGTGGGCGTCGAGATCTCCTTCACGGTGCTGAAGGAAGGAGAGCCGTTTCGACCGCAGATCATGGTCGTCAACGAGCAAGGGGTTCACGCGTTCAACGCGATGGACACCGATCCGCGCTGGCGTCAGTCGACCGCCCCGGGGGAGCATGTGTCGACGGCCTGGATCCCGGCAAACCTGTTGAACGAAGGGCTGATGATGATCACCGTATTCCTCTCGACGCTTGCGTCCGGGAGGACGGTGCAGCATGTGCTCGAACGCGACGTCGTAGCGTTCCAGGTGGTCGACCCCGTCGAAGGCGACTCGGCAAAGGGGGATCACAGCGGTCAGTGGTATGGCGGCGTTCGGCCGAAGCTCGACTGGGATGTCCGGTAAATCCCGTGCGCGTACTCCTGATATCGAATTCACAGGACAGCGGCGTCGGTGTCGCTCCGGGAGAGAGCTACCCTGAGGTCGTCCAGAAGAGGCTCGCCGCCCGGGTCGACTTCGTCCCGATGGTAGAGAGTGGGTGGACGATCCTTGATTTCCTGGCCCACGTCGACCGCGTGATCGAAGCAGAGCCCGATGTCGTCTACTGCCAACTCGGCATCGTCGAGTGTGCATGTCGGATCCTGTCCGCCCGCGAGAAGGACGCGCTGGCGAAGATCCGGGGCGCATCACGGTTGACGAAGCTCCTCCACGATCACCGACGGGCGGTCATCATCTGGAGGCGACG
>JANXXF010000199.1 GCA_025350775.1 Actinomycetes bacterium | reverse complement strand
CCTTCGCCGTCAGGAACTCCGGGGCCGTCGAGCACGAGTTCGTCGTCCTCCGAACAACCAAGGCTGCCGGCAACCTGCTTGGCGGCGACCACGGCCCCACCCGGGCGGACGAGAGCGGTGCCGTCGGCGAGATCGGCTCCCTCAAGGCCGGCGAGCGCAGGAAGGTCACGCTGAAGCTCAAGGCAGGGCACTACTCGCTGATCTGCAACCTTCCAGGCCACTACACGGGCGGCCAGTTCGCGGACTTCTACGTGCGTTAACCGTGACGACGGAGCTCCGTCGGGTGCCGGTCAGGCGCGGCGGCACCCGGCAAAGCGACCGTCATCCGCGTCGTTCAGGCCGTGATCCGGGACTGCTGGAAGCGGATCGCCTGCGGGCGCGGCCGAAACACCATGCCGCCTCCCGGGGCCTGTACCTGCGGTCGCCGGCGGGCTAGACTCGGGCGATGCGCAGACGGGCTCCGGTGCTGGCTCTCTTCCTGGTCGTCCTGGCCTGCGCGGTCTCTGCCTCGGCGTCCGCGCACACGCTCCCGCCGCAGGCAGCGCTGACGAAGGCCGGCCAGATCGCCCGGGCGCGCGGCCTCGCCACCGGCGCCAACCAGTACTACGCGTTCGGCTGCCAGCGGCGCTCGACCCACGTCGTCGACTGCATCGGCGCGATCGCCTTCGCCGACGGCACCGGCTGCGCCCAGGTCGTCCGCGCGTCGTACGCGACGGCCACCACGAAGACGGTGGGCGGCAAGCTCATCGGCCAGCCGCTGTGCGGCTCTACCGACGACCCGAGCTACCCGGCGCCGTCCGGCTCCGGCTCGGGCTCGGGCAGCGGCGAGACGGCGATCTGCGCGATCCACTCGTCGGTCTGCATCTCGGGCAACTGATCCGGCCCGTCAGGGCGGCCAGGCCGACTGCCGCGCTCAGCCCGGCAGGAACCGCTTCTCGATCTTCGCCACCATCGAGTACTTGGGGTCGACCATGTTGCCGACGCGCATCCGTCCCGCCTGCGTCAGCAGCTGGTACGCCTCCCAGCGGTCAAAGCCGTAGTCGGCCTCGAGCCAGGAGATCAGCTCGACCCAGGCGATCCGTGCGGCATCCTCGAGCGGCCGCGACGAACCGACCGTCATCAGCTCGGTCGCCGACTCGATGCGCGGCCACTTGATCGTCCGCCCCTGCTCCAGGCCGAAGCGCACCGTCACCCGCGCCGTTACCTCGCACGCCACCCCGCACAGCTCGCCGTCGCCCTGAGCGGCGTGCACGTCGCCGGTGTAGAAGAGGGCGCCATCCACACGCACCGGTAGCCGCACCGTGTTGCCGATGCACGTGTCGGGCACGTCCATGTTGCCGCCGAAGTCGCCGGGCACGAGCGCGGCGATCGCCTCGATCTCGGGCGCCGTTGCGATCGTGCCGACGAAGGGCGCGACCGGCACGCGGATGCCGCGCGGCAGCTCGACATGACCGTCGCGCACCGCATAGACGAAGACCTTCTCCGGCAGCGGCTCGTTGAGCAGCGCCGTGTCGGCGGTGCCGGTAAGCCCACCGAAGTGCGGGATGTGCGCGCTCACCACCCAGTCGCGAGTCAGCTCGATATCGAGGATCTCGACGACGAGGGTGTCGCCTTTGCGCGCGCCCTCGATCGCGATCGGCCCCGTCTGCGGGTTGAGAAACGGGAAGTTGAGCACCTTGCTGGGCAGGTCGGCCGCGCTGCGAATGCGCGACTCGAACGCGTCCTCGGTGACGATAGTGACCACCTCGCCGGGGCGGACGGTGGCGATCGGCGCGACGTACGGGCTGAACACGTACGAGTAGCGGTCGGTGCGGATCTCACGTGGGGCAGCCATGGCGCGAGCGTACTTGCTGGGGACGCCGGGACGGCCGGATGACGACCTACGCGGGCGCCCGACGACGGCGCGACAGCCCGCCTACCGATGCGAGGCCGGCGCGAAGCATGGGCGCCGACCCGACGATCGCCTGGCTGGCGCCCGTGAACACGAGTCCCATCTCCAGCGCCATCAGCAGGAACGCCGACTGCGGACGGCCCGGAGGGAATGAAGTCGCGACAGGCCGCGTTACAGCCTCTGTGACCGAACGGCGCCTCCTCGACGACATTCTTGCCGAGCAGCGGGCCAAGTCGGCTGGGCGGATGAGTCCCGAGGTGACCGCGGTGATGACCCGCGAGACGGCGGCACTGATCGCCTCCGGGCTCGCCTCACAGGCGCTGAAGATCGGCGATCGCGCTCCGGAGGCTGTTCTGACGAATGCGCTCGGGACGAAGGTGGCGCTGTCCGGCCTGCTCTCGCAGGCCCCGACTGTCGTCAACTTCTACCGGGGCGGCTGGTGACCGTACTGCAACCTGCAGTTGCGGGCCTACCAGCAGATGCTCCCCGAATTCCGCGCCCGCGGAGCACAGCTGCTCGGCATCTCGCCCGACCTGCCCGACGACTCACTGACCACGCGCGAGAAGCAGGAGCTCGAGTTCGAGGTGCTGAGTGACCCCGGCAACGGCGTCGCCCGCGCGTTCGGCCTCGTCTTCCGCCTGTCCGACGAGCTGCGCGCCACCTACACCTCGTTCGGGCTCTCGCTCGACCACGCCGACTGGGAGTTGCCTATGCCCGCCAGCTATGTGATCGACCGGGACGGCGTGATCCGCTTCGCGCACGTCGACCCCGACTACACGCAGCGGGCCGAGCCCGCAGCCGTCCTCGCTGCGCTGGCGGGTGCCGCATGAGCGACAGCGCAGTCGCACGCCTCGACGCCCTGCTTCGCGTCGCCTTCCCCGCTGCCGACGAGCTGCAGGTGATCGACCGCACCGGCGGTGGCGACCACTTCCAGGTGATCGTCACGAGCGCGCGCTTCGACGGCCTGCCGCTCGTCCAGCAGCACCGCCTCGTCAACGAAGCGCTCTCCCAGCCGCTCGCCGACGGTACAATTCACGAACTACGGATCAAGACCAGGGGGACGGCATGAGCGATCTGCACGACAAGATCCAGAGCGTCATCGACACCGAGCCGGTAGTCGTCTTCATGAAGGGCACGCCCGACTTCATCGCCTGCGGGAACTCGGGCCGCGCGCTCCAGGCGCTGCACGCGCTGGGCGCCCCGGTCACCACCGTCGATGTCCTGCCCGACCCGCGCATCCGTCAGGAGCTCGCGTCGATCTCCGGCTGGCCGACCATTCCTCAGGTGTTTGTCAAGGGTGAGCTGATCGGCAGTGCCGACATCACCGACGAGCTCCACGCCAGCGGCGAGCTGGAGCAGAAGCTCAAGGCCTCGCTCGGCGACGACTACGTCTCGGACGCTGCGCCGAGGACAGTCACCGTCCTCGGGTAGGACAGCACGCGCGTGCTCGCGGGCGTCCGGCACCGCGTTCCGGCCGACGTCCTGCTACTGATCGTCGTCGTGTTCTGGAGCGTTAACTACTCGGCCAACCGCTACGGGGTGACTCACGGCTTCGACCCGCTCGCGTTTGCCGGGATCCGCTACCTCATCGCGGGGATTATCTTCACCGCGGTCACCCTCTGGCGAGAGGGGTCGATCCGGCCTCGCCGCGAGGACCTCTTCGTGCTCGGCGCCTTCGCGATCCTCGGCGTGACGATCAACCAGATCACGTTCTTTTACGCTATCCACCTGGCCACCGCGTCCACCGTGGCGCTCGCGTTCGGCGCGCTGCCCGCATTCGTCGGCCTGATCGGCATCGCCCAGCGGGTCGCCCGGCCGACGGCGCGCCACTGGCTGGCCACGATCGTCTCGCTCGGCGGCGTCGCGCTGGTCGCGATTGGCGGCAGCACCGCCCTCTCCGGCGACCTCGGCGGCCTGCTGCTCGTGCTGGTCTCCGTCGTCGCGTTCGCGCTCTACACCATCTCGCTGTCGCGCCTCAGCGCCAACTACTCGCCGTACCGGCTTTCCGCGCTGATCTCGCTGGGCGTGGCCGTCCCCTTGCTGGCGGCAGGCGGCCCCGGCTTCGCGACGATGGACTGGGGCGCTATCAGCGGCCTCGCCTGGGGCTCGCTCGCCTACAGCACGATCCCCGGCTACGTGATCGCGAACACCCTCTGGATCAAGGCGATCGACATCGGCGGGCCGAACCGCTCCTCGCTCTACGTGAACCTCCAGGTGTTCGGCGGCGCCGCGGTCGGCGTGCTTCTGCTGGGCGAGAGCCTGTCAACTCTCCAGATCATCGGTGGAGCGGTGATCGCGGCCGGCATCCTGCTGTCGGTGAGGCGCTTCCGCCTGCCGCGCGGCCCCGTCACCGAG
>JANXXF010000170.1 GCA_025350775.1 Actinomycetes bacterium | reverse complement strand
GCGGCGTTCTCGACGTTGCACCCGGTGAACACCCGGCCGTCGCGGGTGCGGACAGCGGCACCCACCCGGAAGCCCGAGTACGGCGCGTAGGCGTGCTCGGCCGCTGCGTCGGCGGCGGCGAGGAGGTCGATCACGAGAGTGCCTGAAAGACGAGCAGTGTGACGAGGGCGCCGACGAGCCCGCCGGCGGCGACCTCGACGACCGAGTGGACGCCGGCCTCGACCCGCGTCTGCGCGACGAGCAGCGCCATCAGGAGCGTGACCGTCGAGATCAGAAAGCGGTGCTCGCTGCCGTGGAGCACGTAGGTCGCGGCCATCCAGCCGGCGAAGGCGATGGCGGCATGACCTGACGGGAGGCCGCCGCGCAGGGGTGTGCCGCGCCCGGTCCAGGCCTTCAGGCCGAGCACGACGAGCACGGTCACGCCGAGAGCGACCAGCGTCAGCTCGAGCGGCGCGTCACGGATCTTCTCGAGGTAGCGGCTGGACGGCTTCGCGATCTTGCCGGAGAAGACGAGGTAGCCGACGGCGGCCGCGACCACGCTGGAGATCAGCACGGCGCCGGCGGCGATGTCCTTGGCGAGCTTCGCCATCGGGTCGAACGAGGTGGTCGCAAGGTCGACGGCGCCCTCGATCGCGGTGTTCACCATCTCGGCGAGCAGAACGAAGCCGATCGCGAGGATGAGCGCGATCAGCTCGAAACGGTCGACGTTGAGCGCCACCGCCGCCGCAAGCACGCCGACCGCGAGCAGCAGGTGGATCCGCATGTTCCGCTGCGTGCGCAGCGTGTGGACGATGCCCTCGAGCGCGTAGTTGAAGCTCTCGAAGAGCGTGATCCGGCGGCGCGGTGAGGTCATGCCAGCAGCTCTCGGTGCACCCGCTCGCGCGCCTCCATCTCGGCTCCGTGATCGTGGCCGAGCAAGTGGAGAACCCCGTGGATCAACGGCTCCTGCCAGGCGTCCCCGACGACGTGCGGGCAGATCACGAGGTCGCCGAGCGCGCGCGGCTCACCCTCCGGCAGCTCGTCGAGCCCGTCCAGCGGGAACGAGAGCACGTCGGTCGCCTCGTCGATGCCGAGGTGCTCCTGCTTGAGCGCACGGCTCTCGTCCGGCCCGACGAACTGGATGCCGAGCTCGCCCTCGCTGACCCCCTCACGCTCGAGGACGGCGCACGCCAGGGCGACGTGCCCGGCCTCGTCCACCGCCACGCCGCTGCGGTTGTCGACCTCGACCTCGATCATGTGCGCCCCATCGCCCGGCGGCGCTAGCCGTGACCGTTCGTGTGGCCGTTCTGGGCGTGCTTGAGCTCGGTGTGGATGCGATAGGCCTCGACGATCCGCATCACGAGCTTGTGGCGCACGACGTCCTGGTGGCCGAACTGCACGAAGGAGATGCCCTCGACGTCGTCGAGGATCTTCTGCACCTCGATCAGGCCGGAGCCCTGCCCGCGGGGCAGGTCGATCTGGGTGACGTCGCCGGTGACGACCACCTTGGAGCCGAAGCCGAGGCGCGTCAGGAACATCTGCATCTGCTCGGGCGAGGTGTTCTGCGCCTCGTCGAGCACGATGAACGAGTCGTTGAGGGTGCGGCCGCGCATGTACGCAAGCGGGGCGACCTCGATCAGGCCCTTCTCCATGTACGCGGTCAGCTTGTCGGCGTCGAGCATGTCGAAGAGGGCGTCGTAGAGCGGGCGCAGGTACGGGTCAACTTTGGCGAGCATGTCGCCCGGCAGGAAGCCGAGCTTCTCGCCCGCCTCGACGGCGGGCCGTGTCAGGATGATGCGCCCAACCTCGCGCTCGGCCAGCGCCCGCACGGCGAGCGCCATCGCCAGGTACGTCTTGCCGGTGCCGGCCGGGCCGATGCCGAAAGTGACGGTGTTGCTGCGGATCGCATCGACGTAGCGCTTCTGCGCGACCGTCTTCGGGCCGATCGTGGTGCCCCGGTGCTTCCAGACGACGTCGTCGAGCGCTTGCCGGATGTCCTCCGACGAGTCGAGCGCGCCCATGACGGCGTCGATCGTGCCGGGGCCGATCTCGTGGCCGCCCTCGACGAGGCTGACAAGCTCGTCGACCACCGCGCGCGCCTTCACCACCTTGGCATCGTCGCCGTCGATGGTGAGCCGGTTGCCGCGGAGGCTCACCGTGCAGCGCAGCCGGTCGCGCAACTCGTTGAGGACGCCGTCGACGACCCCCGCCAGCTCTGCGGCGACGTCGTTGGAGACCGTGAGGACCTGCTGCACTGCGTCCTAGTGTACGGAGCCGGCCGGAAGCCGCCGCGCGGGTCGCCGAGCGACGCTAGGCGAGCTTCTCCTTGACCATCTGGCTGACCGTACCGCCGTCCACGCGGCCGGAGACCTGCGGCATCACGTCGGCCATCACACGCCCGATGTCGCGCAGGCTGGTAGCACCGGTCTCGGCGATGACGTCGTCGACGATCGCCTCGATCTCGTCCTCGCTCAAGGGCGCCGGCATGAACTCCTGGAGGATGTCGAGCTCCCGCTCCTCCTTGGCCGCCTGCTCCTCGCGGTCGCCGGCGCGGAAGGCCTCGATCGCTTCCACGCGACGCTTGCGCTCGCGCTGGAGCACCTGCAGCTCCTCGTCGCCGGTGAGCGGGCGCTGCAGCTCTTTCTCGGCAAGGCGTAGGCTCGACAGGATCAGCCGGAGCGCGTCACGGCGCACGGCCTCCTTGGCGAGCATCGCCACTTTGAGGTCTGCTTCGATCCGTGTGGCAAGTGCGGTCATGCGGGCATCCCCTGGATCCTGCCACCAAGTACGTGAACGTGCAGGTGGAACACGGTCTGGCCGGCGCCGGCGCCGCAGTAGTTCACGACGCGGTACTCCTCCAGCCCGCAGACGCGGGCGGTGTCGGCGACGAACCCCAGGAAGCGCTTCGACTCGTCGCCGGAGAAGGCGCCGATGCCGCGAAAGTCGTCGATGTGCCGGTCGGGGATCACGAGCACGTGCACGTCGGCCTTCGGCGCGATGTCGCGGATGGCGAAGAAGCCGTCGGCACGGTTGACGATCTCCGAGGGGAGCTCGCCGTCGCGGATCTTGCAGAAGAGGCAGCTGGACATAGCGTCCCACCACGGTACCCGCTGGCGGGCCGGCCGACCACTCTCGCCCAACGGGGTACGACCGGATGCACGCCTCCCGATGCCCGAGGGGGCGTCCTGGAACTAGACTCGGGGGCGGAGCACGTCCGCCGGAGGCCGAACGTGCGACGTCAATCTCGAGGAGGCCCGTTTCCGTGCCAGACACGCTGACCATCACCGACAACCGCTCCGGCCAGACGATCGAGGTTCCGGTCGACGGATACGGCGCCTTCAACGCCTCCGAGCTGAAGAAGCTCGGTGTCGTCTCGTTCGACCAGCCGCTGCTGGCGACGGCGACCGCGCACAGCGCGATCACCTACATCGACGGTGAGGCCGGAATCCTGCGCTACCGCGGCTATCCGATCGACCAGCTGGCCGAGCGGACATCGTTCCTCGAGGTGGCGTACCTGCTCGCGTACGGCGAGCTCGCGACGGCCGCGCAGCTGCAGGCCTTCCAGAGCTCCGTGCTGACGGCCGAGGTCGACACCGACCGGATCCGCCGGCACGTGGAGTCGTTCCCGGCAGGCTCGCACCCGATGGCCGTCCTCATCTCCGGCTACGCGGCGCTCGGCGCTCTGCATCAGGAGGCAAAGGCCGCCGTGCACGACGCGGCCGCCCGCAAGGAGATGCTGCCCCGGGTGATGGCCGAGACGCTCCAGCTCGGGGCTTTCGCCATCGCCGCGCACGTCGGCCAGAGCGCGGGCGCGCCGGCCGGCGACTCCTACGCCGGGCAGTTCCTGCGCGCGTGCGGCAACGCCCTCGACCCGAAGGGCATCGGCGACGAGAAGCTCGCCATTTTCTCGCGCGCGCTCGAGGTGCTCTTCATCCTTCACGCCGACCACGAGCTCAACGCGGGCACCAACGCGATGCGGGCGATCGGCTCTGCCGAGTCGGACGCGTACAGCTCGCTCGCGGGCGCGGCCGCCGCGCTCTATGGGCCGCTCCACGGCGGCGCCAACGAGGCGGTGCTGAAGATGCTCGCCAAGATCGGTGACGTCGAGCATGTGCCGGCGTTCATCGAGAGCGTGAAGAACCGTGACGGCAAGCTGATGGGCTTCGGTCACCGCGTCTACAAGAACTTCGACCCGCGGGCCACGGTGATCAAGAAGGTCGTCGACGAGGTGTTCGCGGTGTCCGGCAAGGATCCGCTGCTGGCCGTCGCGCTGGAGCTCGAGAAGATCGCCCTCCACGACGAGTACTTCGTCTCGCGCAAGCTCTACCCCAACGTCGACTTCTACTCGGGCATCGCGTACAAGGCGATCGGCTTCGACCCGGCCGCGTTCACCGTGCTGTTCGCGGTGCCGCGCACCGTCGGCTGGCTCACCCACTACGACGAGCTGATGAGCGCCGAGTTCAAGATCACGCGGCCGGCCCAGGTGTACGTCGGCGAGGGCGAGCGGCCCGTGCCCGCAAACCGCGGCTAGAGAATCCGAGCCTCAGCCTGGATCCTGGCTCAGGCCTCGACAGGACGACGGGCTCGGACGAGCGCGTCGATCGCCCAGCGACGGCCGGTAGCGGTCTCGACGGGACGGCCGACGCGCTCGGCCTTCTCCACGGTGAGGCCGGCGCAGGCGTCGCCGACGACGTCGGCGGGCGTGAAGAGCACGGCCGGATCCTTTGGGCCGCCGCTGCCGATCGTGCGGTTGATCAAGTCGTGCCCGACCACGAGCAGCGTGCCGCCCGGCGCGAGGGCGCGGGCTGCCGCCGACAGCGCCTGGGCCCGCTCGGCGGCGGGCAGCTGGAGGTAGAACACGATGACGAAGTCGAACGCGACGGCGACCGCGGCGGCCGGCTCGTAGGCGAGCACATCGACCTGCTCGAACACAGCGGTGAGGCCCCGCTCGGCGGCGATGGCGCGGGCGCGCTCGACGGCGACAGCCGAGAAGTCGACGCCGGTGGCCTGCCAGCCCTGCTCCGCCAGCCAGAGCGCGTTGCGCCCCTCGCCGCAGGCCAGGTCGAGCGCGCGCCCGGGTGGCAGCCCCTCGCTCTCACTGACAAGGAAGCGGTTCGGGCCGGCGCCCCACAGCAGGTCGGTGCCGGCATAGCGGCTGTCCCAGTCGGCGCTGTCGATGGCGGCTGCCCCCTCCCGAGCCTAGGCCTGGATCCGCTCGAACAGGTCGGCGGCCCAGCCGTCGCAGGTGCGACGCGCGAGCGGGCGCCAGCCGGCGAGCTCGGGCGTGTCGCGATCGAGGTAGCCGGAAGCGATCAGGCGGTCGGCCACGATGAGCGGCGCCACCGCCTCGACGACGGAGAGGCTGACGTTGGCGAGCGCCAGGCCGGCGGCGGGCAGGGCGCCACCGCGGGCATCCACGAGTCGCGCCTCGACGCGGCCAGCGACGCCGTTGACGGTGGCGTTCTCGAGTGTGACCTCGATCGCCAGCGGGTCGTCGTCGACGCCGAGCACGGGCCCGAAGCCGAGCAGCGCGGCGGCGATCGCGAGCACGCCGGACCCGCAGCCGACATCCAGCAGCGAGCCGGGCGCCTGCTCCTGCAGTAGCTCGAGGCAGAGCCGCGTCGTGGCGTGCGCCCCGGTTCCGAAGGCGCGGCCCGGGTCGATCACGACGGGGATCAGGCCGGGCTCGGGCGTCTCCCACGGCGGCCCGATCCACAGCCCGCCGACGCTCGCCGGCCGGTGGAACTCGCGCCAGCGATCCTCCCAGCCGGCCTCCACCAGGGTCACCGAGACGGGGCCGAGGCCGGCGGCGCGCAGCGCCGTCTCGGCGGCAGCGTCGGCATAGCCGGCCAGCTCGACGACGTCGAAGCGCGCGGTCTCCTCGAAGCCGGCGGGGAACAGCTCCAGCATCGTCGCGAGCGCCTCCTCCGCGCGGTGCCCGGGGACGGTGACCGAGGCGCGTCGCAGATCCAGGCTCAACGGAACGCGCTCTTGAGCCGGGTGAAGAAGCCGCCGTCGGGCCGGTACGCCTCGTCGTCGAGGGTACGGTCGAGCTCCTCGAGCTGGCGGCGCTGCTCGTCGTTGAGCCGGCGCGGGATGGCGACGTGCACGAGAATGCGGTGGTCGCCGCGGCCGCGCCCCTGGAGGACGGGCATGCCCTTGCCCTCGAGGATCCGCAGCGTGCTCGGCTGGGTGCCCGGCTCGAAGGCGATCTCCATGTCGCCCTCCAGCGTCGGCACGGTGACCGAGGTGCCGAGCGTGGCCTGCGTGAAGGTCAGCTCGACGGTGGAAAAGATGTCGTTGCCCTCGCGGGCGAAGCGTTCGTCCTCGCGCACGTGGACGCGCACATAGACGTCGCCGGCGCCACCGCCGCCGGGCGCGACGTGGCCCTCGCCGCTGATGCGGATGCGCTGGCCGTCGTGGATGCCCTGCGGGATATCGACCTTGAGGATGCGCTCCTGCACGATGCGGCCGTCGCCGTGGCAGTCGGCGCAGGGGTCGTCGATGCGCTTGCCGGCACCGCCGCAGGTCGGGCAGGCGCCCGTGCGGACGAACTCGCCGAGGGGGCTGCGCGTCACGTGCTGCACCCGCCCGGCGCCGCGACAGGTACCGCAGGTGACCGGAGCGGTGCCTGGCCTGGCGCCGCTGCCCGCGCACGTCTCGCATGCCATCGCCGCCTCGTAGGGCACCTCGGTGGCGAGGCCGGTAGCCGCCTCCGCCAGGTCGATCGCGACCTCGGCCGCGATGTCGCCGCCGCGCTGGCGCCGGCCTCCCTGCCGCCCGCCCAGCAGGTCGTCGCCGAAGAAGGCCGAGAACAGGTCGGTGATGTTGCCGAAGTCGAAGCCGCTGCCGCCGGGCTGGAAGCCGCCGCCGCGCAGGCCCTCGTGGCCGTAGCGGTCGTACACCTGGCGCTTCTCCGAGTCGGAGAGCACCTCGTACGCCTCGACGAGCTCCTTGAAACGCTCCTCGGCATCGGGCTCGTCCGAGACGTCGGGATGCACCTTGCGGGCGAGCTGGCGGAACGCCTTCTTGACGTCGGCCTCGGTCGCGTTCCGCGGCAGCTCGAGCAGCTCGTAGTAGTCGCGGGCCATCGACGGGCAAGGGTACCGGGGGCGGGCGGGCAGCCGCCCGCGGGAGCGGTGGTCGCTACTCGTGGGAGCGGTCGCTACTCGTCGTCCGCGTACACGGTCTCGACGAAGCGCGACAGCTCCCAGGCGGCCGAGCGGACGGTGCGGATCGCCTTGCCGTAGTCCATGCGCAGCGGCCCGACGAGGCTGACGGTGCCGAGGGCGCGCGTCGGCAGGCCATAGGCGGCGCCGACAATCGAGATGGCGCCCAGCCCCGTCGCCTCCAGCTCCTCGCCGAAGCGCACGAACGGCCGGCGCGGGTCGAGGGCGCGCGCCATCAGGTCGAGCAGCGCCGCGCGCTTCTCCAGCAGCTCCAGCAGGCGCCGGTAGGAGTCGAGCTCGTCTGCGCGCACCTCCTCGAGCAGCCCGGCAGCGCCGCCGATGTAGACGCGCCGCTCCTCCGCGCCCTCC
>JANXXF010000167.1 GCA_025350775.1 Actinomycetes bacterium | reverse complement strand
GTTGTAGATCTCGCCGTTGTGGATCAGCTGGAGGGCGCCGTCGGCGCTGGCGAACGGCTGGTCGCCGGCGTGCGAGAGGTCGATGATCGAGAGCCGCCGGTGCCCGAGCGCGACCCCGGGCGCCGCGAAGAAGCCGTCACCGTCGGGGCCGCGGTGCGCGAGCGTGGCGCTCATGCGGCGGACGGTGTCGGCCTCGGCGGGGCGGCCGAACGCTACGACACCGCAGATGCCGCACACGGCGGGGCTCCACGGCTCGTCGGGCTCGGCCAGGACACGGCGCCACGTTACCGGGCGCCGTGGCTGCAGGCCCGGGCCTGTGAGGGGCAGTCCTATACTCGACCGGGCCTCCGGTGCTGTTCAACAGCTACATCTTCGTCTTCGGGTTCCTGCCCGCCGTGCTGGTGGGTTACTTCGCGATCCGCAGCCCCGGCCTCCGGCTCGCGCTCGTCGTCGGCGCGAGCTACGTCTTCTACGCGCACGCCGAGTGGTGGTTCCCGATCCTGATGGTGTCGGTGACCGCGGTCTCGTTCGCGGTCGGTCTCGTCCTGGCGCGGCTGCCCGACGGCGGCAGGCGCCGCCTCGTCCTCGCCCTCGGCATCGCCGCCTGCCTGTCGGTGCTCGGCGTCTTCAAGTACGCGCACCTGCTCGCGCACTGGACTTCGGGGATCGTCTCGCTGATCACGGCGCCGGGGCTGCCCGGCTTCGAGTCCCTGACGCGCGGCATCATCCTCCCAGCCGGCATCAGCTTCTACGTGTTCGAGGCCATCTCGTACATGGTGGACGTCCACCGCGGCACCGTCCCCGCCGAGCGCAACGCCCTCCGCTACGCGTTCTTCATCTCGTACTTCCCGCACCTGATCGCCGGGCCGATCGTCCGCTACGCGAAGCTCGGCCCACAGCTGCGGACGCTCCACCGCTTCGACGCCGAGCAGTTCCGCTCCGGCCTCTTCCTCTTCTCGCTCGGACTGACGAAGAAGGTGGTCCTCGCCGACGGGATCGGCAACACCGTCGACATCGTGCTGCGCAACCCGGCGTCGCTCGGCTTTTTCAACTCGTGGTCGGCGATGATCGGCTACTCCTTTCAGATCTACTTCGACTTCAGCGGGTACACCGACATGGCGCTCGGGCTCGCACGGATGATGGGCTTCGAGCTGCCCTGGAACTTCGACCGGCCCTACCGCGCTGCGAGCCCCAGCGAGTTCTGGCGCCGCTGGCACGTGACCCTCTCGACGTGGCTGCGCGACTACCTCTACATCCCGCTCGGCGGTAACCGCAAGGGCCCCGTGCGCCGCGACGCCAACCTCCTGGTGACGATGGCGCTCGGCGGCCTCTGGCACGGCGCCTCCCTCAACTTCCTCTTCTGGGGGCTCTGGCACGGCGGCCTGCTCGTCGGCCAGAACCGGTTGTCGGCGTTGCCCTTCCGCCTCGGCCGGGTGCTGTCGGTCATCGTCACGTTCCTGCTCGTCACGATCGGCTGGGTGTTCTTCCGGCTGCGCGACCTCGGCGACATCGGCTCGATGCTCGCAGGCATGGCCGGCGCGCACGGCATCGGCCATCCCATCGCCCACCTGCTGCCGTACATCGCTGTCGGCGCGGTGCTGATGTGGCGCGTGCCGGAGGAGTGGAGCTGGCGGCTGCCCGACTGGGGCTGGATCCGCATCGGCGCGCTCGCGCTGCTCACCGTCTACACGATCGTCGCGCTCAACGACACCCAACGGTTCCTCTACTTCCAGTTCTGATGCGCAGGCTGCTCGCCTTCCTGGGGATCGTCGCCGCGCTGGTCGGGCTGGCTGCCCTTGCCACCTGGTGGGTCGATCCGGACGGCCGCTTCTACTCGCGGTCGGCTCTCGCCGCAGCCGACGCCGCGTCGCCGCCGTGCCTCGTCTCGGACGAGTTGGTCGGCACGCAGGGCTGGCTCTCGTTCAAGCTCGACGTCGTGCGCCGCCGGCAGCCGGAGACGGTCGTGCTCGGCACGAGCCGCGTCCTCGAGATCGGCGCGCGCCCCGGCGAGCGCGCCTTCGCCAACGCGGGCATGCCGGGCTTCGGCACGCCGTCGCTGGTGCCGATGCTGCGGCGACTTCACGCCGAGGCGCCCGGCCTGAAGACCGTCTACATCGGCGCCGACCTCTTCTGGTTCAACCACAGCTGGCTCGACGACGTCTCCTTCGGGAGCGGGCCGTACGGCACGGTCGGCTACCTGCTGGGTAAGCAGAACGTCCGCGACAGCCTGCGCGACCTGGCCCGGAGCGCCGGCAGCTACGGCCGCCGCTTCACGACCGGCACGATCGGCGACCGCTGCCTGCTCGACCGGCGCGGCGCTGTCCTCGCCGGCAGGCGGAACGCCTGGGAGGTCGACGGCTCGTTCCGCTACGAGCGGGAGCTGCTGCCCGCCTCTGCCCGGCCCGTGCCCGACGACTACACGCGCGACCTCGTGCAGTTCGCCGGGCCCTACTACACCGACTGGGCATCGATCGACGCCCGTCGCCTCCGCGAGCTGCGCGCCGCGCTCCGCCTGGCGCGCTCCTACGGCTGGAACGTCGTCGGCTTCACGGCGCCCTACTCCTCCCGCTACGTGCAGCGGCTGGCGACGGCGCCGCAGACGGCGCAGCGCTGGCGCGAGTTCGGCGCGATACTTCCGACGGTGTTCGAGCAGGCGGGCTACACCTATCTCGACCTGCGCGACGTCCGCGACGTGCCGTGCGGCGAAGTCGACTTCGTGGACGACGGCTGGCATCCGTCGCGCGCGTGCGCGGCCCGGGTGCGCGACCGGCTGGACGCGGCGGCGCGGGCGCAACGGTGAGGGCTGCGCCGTGAGG